>CAJQKG010000155.1 GCA_905478845.1 uncultured Luminiphilus sp. | reverse complement strand
ACATGCCAGGCCGCTTACGGACTGGATCTAGCCCGGTCAGTACCTCGATCGCATCAGCGTTATATTCGGTCATGGCCTACCACTGTTGGTGTCTCTGTCGTCGTTGCCCTGGATCGAAGCCGCTCTAGTAAGCGATCAGCCCCCTTTCAACGCATCCTATTTAGGCGTAACCGCGCGAGGCCAGATCGACCGTAAAGGCCTCATCAACCACTCGCAGCACGTCCGCTGCCCACTGCCCGTCATCATGTAGCACTAATAAACGACACCCCGGTGCCACATCGTCCACCTGAAAATGAGCGGACTGGGGCGCAAACTGGACACACGTGGAGGGCGCGGTCAGGCATTGTACGCCGCGATGCGCCTGAACAGAATCCTGATGAACATGTCCTGATACCACCGTTGCCCGATTGCCCAATGGGGCCAATACCGCGAGCGCCTCGGTAGCGTTACGAACGCTTTGTTCATCGAGCCACGCACACCCGACCGGCATCAATGGGTGATGTGTTGCAACGAGCAGCGGTCTATCGGTTTTGATCGCTTTCGCAACCGCAACGCGCAACGCTGTCAACTCCGACTCAGCCAGCAGACCCGCGACCTCTCCTGGTTGTTGCGTATTCAGCATGACAATATCCCAGTGGGACAGTCGAATGTCGCGTCTAAAGTAATGCGCCAACGGATGGCTCGCCGGCCAAATTGAATCATGGTTCCCCGGCAGCCAAAAGCTGGGGATGCCGAGCGGCTCTATCAGGCTACACAATCTTTCGTAGGCCTTCTCACTTTCATCGCCGGCCAAGTCACCGGTTAATAACAGTGCGTCGACGTGCTCTTGCTGGGCAATCAGACGGCAAACCGCCGCCAATGACTGATCGGTATCAATGCCCACCAGTCGCCCCCCGGGTTCCGCCATGAGATGCGTATCTGACAGCTGGATCACTCGGGCCGATCCAGACGTGGCGAGCGCGGTCTCACCGCTCAGCGGGGTCACGGCGCTGGAATATCAACGCCAGGCAACACCGTGTCGGCTGAACGTCCGTGGGTTAGACAAAACGACAACAGCTCGGCGGCAAAGCGATTTTGTTGATATTTTTCGTCCCGTTGCAACATATCAGGGTTCGGGTACCGATACCGGGCCTCGAAACGGCGTGACGTACTGCAATGCACTATCTCCGCCATTCTGGCATCGTGATAAAGCCTGAGATCAAAATAACTGCCCGCCCACACTCTAGGCGTGGCACTTTGATAACGTAGCCGCATATCAGTGGTATAGCGGCCACGGGCCGTGACCTCAAGTGCCACCGTGACATCACCCGCCGCAAAATCCCAGTCAGCGCGCTGCTCGTAATCCGGAAACAAGCGCATAAGGCGATGGTAGTTCACCTCACAAAGCGCGTGCAAATCGGCCAGATCTATTTGATATCCGCGACGCGATCGCCGACGCACTGCGGTCTGGTTTTTCTTTTCAGTCATAGTAGTGAGTGTAGCAAGGCCCTACCCCCCCGCGAACAGCCAAAATGTTAACGGCTTTGGGAGCTTAAAAACGCCGCTCACAGTGTTAGACTCGCCCCCTTTATACCCTTTAGGTACCACCCCACATGATGAAGCTCCCAAGCCGATTTTGCGCTCTGCTCACCCCTTTGGCCGCTGTTGTGCTCAGCTGCGTCAGCCTCACTGCACAGGCCGATACGCTGGCCGATATTTATGAGCTGGCACTGGATAATGACGCGCTGTTAAAAGCCAAGGTGGCGCAGTATGGTGCCGATTTAGAGCTCGAGAATCTTGCGCTCGCGCCCTTGCTACCGCAAGCAATAGCGGGGTATCAGATATCGGAAACCGAAACAGACAACACGTCTCCGACCATTATTCAGGACCCCAACCTGGGTTTTGTGGTCATTGATGGCAATTCGGTAAGAAATGTCGATAACGAGGGATATGACGTCAATCTGTCACAAACGCTTTTTGATCTATCGGCTTGGTTCGGCTGGCGAGCGGGTAAAGAAACATCACGGCAAGCAGAAGCGAACCTCGCTGCAGCGCAGCAGGATCTGATTGTACGCGTGGTGCAAGCGTACTTTGCGGTTTTGAGGGCACAGGACAATCTGCGGGCTTCGCAAGCCCAAGAGCGCGCCTTTGAGCGCCAGCTAGAGCAGACTCGCCAACGCTTTGAGGTGGGGCTTATTGCCATCACCGATGTGTATGAAGCAGAGGCGGCCAGAGACTTGGCCCAAGTCACCCGTATCGTGGACGAAAATAACGTGGCCGTGGCCAAAGAGAATCTATCGGTGTTAACCGGTCAGGCTCCGGGCGCGCTGTATGTATTAGGGGAACAGTTTAACCCTAGGACGCCCGAGCCCAGCGACCGAGCGGAATGGGTCGATTTTGCGCTAGCCAATAACAGTGAGCTGGCCGCCGCTCGTTATGCCGAAGAAGCCGCGCGTCAAAATGCCACCTCTTCTAAGATGGAACACGCACCGACGGTCACCGCGAGTTATCGGTATCAAGACACCGAAACCACTGGCAGCATTGATCAAAACCCCCCTAGCCTGTTCAATCTGCCACCTAACTCGGATCAAACCAATGAGACGTGGCAGGTCAGGTTTGATATGCCGTTATTTTCGGGCGGCGCTGTCAGCGCTAACCGGCGACGCGCCGCAGAACAGTTCAATGTTGCGCGTGAATCACGGATCAATCTGACCCGCAATACCGTTACCCAAGCGCGATCTCTGCACATGACCGTCGTATCAGATGTCTCAAGGGTAAGGGCTCGACAGCAGTCCATTGTCTCTAGCCAAAGTGCGCTCGACGCCACACAAGCAGGTTACGAGGTCGGCACGCGTAACATCGTAGACGTGCTCAATGCACAAAATAAGGTGTTTGCAGCGCAACGTGACTACGCCAATAGCCGCTATGACTTCATCATCAATTCACTGAAGCTCAAAGAGGTCGCGGGCACGCTATCGCCCGAGGATATCGCTCGACTGGAGGGTTTTTTACTGCCGCCTGTCGCACCGACCGCGTCTGCTTCTGAGTAACTCAGGGTAAGTGGGCTTTCAACACCGCCCATTGCGCCTCTATCACACCGCTTTGCGCTGACTGGAACGCCCCAGCGCGAGCGCCCATTGCTGTAGCGTGGGACTGGTCTGAGTCAGCTCCAATCAATGACACAACGGCATCGGTTAGCGTCTTGATCTCGATTTGTTGCGCGCCGCCACACCGCACTAACTCACGGTAAATGGTTGCAAAGTTAACTGTGTGAGGGCCGGTCAGAATAGGCAACTGCCACGCCGCCGCTTCTAGCGGATTGTGGCCGCCGTGCTGGACTAGACTCCCGCCAACGAATACCAGATCAGCGAAACCTGTTAAGGCGCCCAAAGACCCCAAAGTATCAATCAGCATCACGTCATCTGATCGTTGAATAGCACGCTGCTCACTGTGGCGCACCACCTGCAAAGCCTGCATGGGGGTCATTGCAAGGATCGAGACGGCTCGGTCTGGGTGACGAGGCGCCAGCATCAATAACGCATTCGGGCGCTCGCCCCTCAGAGCCAAAAATGCGGATAGCACGACCGCTTCCTCACCGGGGTGCGTGCTGGCAGCGAGGAAAACCGGTCGGTCTTGCAGTCCGTCGCCTACTCGCTGACGCTCTGCCTGCCAGGCCGTATGCAGCGCAACCGTATCCAGGGCAAATTTTAAATTCCCCGTCACGACGACCTTGTCAGGAGGCGCACCTAACGTCACTAAACGTTTTGCATCAGCGCGTTGCTGCGCGGCAATCACCGAAAAATGAGCCACTGTTTCACGGGTCAATCTCGGTACCCGCGCATAGCCTCTGGCAGACCGCCGAGACAGCCGTGCATTCAGCAACACCATCGGGATGGCCTTGGCGTTCGCCTGCGTCACCATGTTCGGCCAAATCTCAGTCTCAACGAATACACCGACAGTGGGCCTCCAATGATCGAGAAAACGACGCACAGCCCCCGGCGTATCAAAGGGAGCCCAGTCGCTGAAAACCCGCTCACCAAAACGCTGTTGAACCTGAGCGGCGCCGGTTGGCGTCGTCGATGTAATGAGCAGCGGGAGATCTTCTCGATCGCTCAGCAACCGTTCAATGAGGGGTGCGATTGCCAACGTCTCACCGACAGAGACGGCATGAATCCAGATCAAATTGTGCGGCCGAGACGCAACCGCTGTGCCATAACAACCTAAGCGATGCCCTAAATGCGCTCGATAACCCGGTTGATCGCGCCCACGCCACCATAGACGAGCCAACAATAAGGGCACTAACAGCCGCATCACCCACGAATAAACAGGGCGATTAATAGGAAGAGACCACCGGTTTCGAACGCTCAAGACAATCGTATACTCTCAAACTGATCAGAGGGAGCCTACCATGCCACAACCACCCGACGCCGCTGTCCGTGGATTTTTGCCAGACGACGAAGGCCTGCAACTTTACCAATGGGCGCTGGCCTCGACCGCTTCGGGTCCCCTTCTGGAAATTGGCAGCTACTGTGGTCGCTCAACAATCTGGTTAGGCCAAGCCGCACAAGCGCGGCAAACCGCTGTCTTCGCAATAGACCATCATCGCGGCTCCGAGGAACATCAAATAGGCGAGAGCCATCATGATGCGACGTTGGTGAACGCCGAAGGCTTGTTCGATACCTTTGCCGCTTTTCGACGCAATATTGCCGAGGCTGATCTCGAGCACGTTGTCATCCCCATCGTAGCGAGCAGTCAACACTTCGCCACTCATTGGGCGGGCCCATTGAGTGTCGTTTTTATTGATGGTGGTCACAGCCTCGAGGCAGCACTCGCCGATTATCGCCACTGGGCACCGCGCATCGGACCGGGCGGCATCCTCGCCATTCACGACGTTTTTCCAGACCCCGCTGACGGCGGTCAAGCGCCATTTACGATTTGGCGATTAGCACAACAATCAGGACTCTTTGCCCCTGAGGGAACTCAGGGAAGCCTACGTGCGCTGCGGCGGCTGGCTGACTAACGCGCTAACTAGAACCCACTTCCAACGCAGGCGTATCGAGCGGAACAGGCAGGGCTGAGCTCGTAAATAAGCGACAGGCTCCAGTGTGCTCGGTCAATGCATCTGCTGCCAGCAACACAGCACCCGCGGTCCAAGTGGGCTTTTCTAATGGCCAGAGCGTCCGCTCAGCAAACTGATATCCAGTCCACCATGCGCCATCATCGTCTCGCCACTGCGCCAACCAGCTGAATAGTTCAGCTGCCTGATCTCGCTGCCCCGCGGCCAATAATGCCAAGGTCAACTCACAAGATTCTGCGACGGTGGCCCAAGGCTGATGATTTTCACAGCGACAGCCGATCCCGGGCTCAACAAATTCTGACCAACGACTACTCAGCCGCTGTCGCGCCGCTGCCCCGTCCACCACTCCGGTTAAAATGGGATAAAACCAGTCCATGGCATAGCGGGACTTACTCTCCCAAGTGCGATCGAAGCGTGCCGGCTTATGTCGTAATGCGTCGCCCAGTTGGGATCTCGCGCGCTCCCAATGATCCTTTTTTTGACCCAGCTGATCCGCGATCACTATGCCGCACTCCAGCGATTTGTAGATGGAACTGCAACCGGTGACTAACGCGTCGCCCAATGGGGCACCCGCACCGTCAACTGCCCAATCAATCTCGCCCTCTGGACCCTGATAGCGCAACACAAAGTCTAATGCGCGAACGACGACGGGGAACATCCGCTCGAGGAATAGGGGATCTTGCGCAATCAGAAAGTGATGCCAAATACCCGTCGCAATATAGGCCACGTAGTTGGTCTCTCGTCGCTCCACTGTCCGATCGGGTTGCCCCGCGCGATAACAGGCCCACCAGCTACCATCGCCAAGCTGTGCCTCTGATAACCACTGATACGCGCGCTCGGCCGCACTGATTTCTCCGGCAATACTCAGCGCCATAGCTGCCTCGGTATGGTCCCAGGGGTCAGTATGGCCCCCCTCGAACCAGGGTATTTCCCCCGATGGCCTTTGGGTATTGAGGATGAAGTCGACCGTTGGCCGCAACCACGCTTCGGGATACGCGCCGGGGCCCAATCGCGTGGTCTGCACGGGTCGCTCGGTCATCATGCGGGCTTGGTAAAATACAAGATGATGCTTTTACCCATAAACGGATTGAGTAACCCGTCTATCGCTCGGGTCAGCCATGGCCTTTTCATCAAGTCCCACACCAGTAATCGGTGATAGGCCCTGACCAACCAAGGCGCTCGCTCGTGGCGCCAAAAGAGGCACTTTAGCCACCAGTACGGCACGTGTAAGGCGTGGGCGCTGCCGCGACCCTCGCACACCATGCCAAGACGCTCGACTTCGCGACGGAGATGCGTCGCGTCAAAAATCCGAATATGCCCACCGGGGGTCGTGCGATAGCCCTCACTCAGTTGCCAGCAAACCCACTCTGGCCATTGGCGAGGCACGCTAATCCCCATTTTTCCTCCCGGTTTTAAGACCCGCATGGCCTCTTCCAGCACCCGCAAGTAGTTCGGAACATGCTCTAAAATCTCACTGGCAATCACGACATCGACGGTATTATCGGCGAGGGGTAACGCCGTCGCATCACCCACACCAAATCCAATCTCACCCTGAGGGGCATGGCAAAGCATGTCGCTCGTTCGCTCATTAGCAGTCGCGAGATCCTTTTCAGAGAGGTCGATACCGAGCGCATAAACACCGGGCAAACAATACGCGGCTAACGAATGCCGACCCTCGCCACAACCGATATCCAAGCACAGATCACCTGGCCCCAGCGCTAGAGTGTCTAGGTCCAGCGTCAGCATAAATCAATGCACTGCTGATACTGCTCGACCATCTGTTGTGCGCAGACCGACCAGGAGAAAGTGCGGTGCGCGCGTTGTTGCCCGCGCTTTACCAGCTCCGCGGCTAAATCAGCATCGGATAACACCGCGTCGATAGCCCCAGCAAGCGCTTTGGTATCGCCGGCAGGGACTAATAACCCCCCCTCTCCCACCACTTCTGCTAAGGCACCACCGTCACTCGATACCAGTGGAATACCCGACGCCATCGCTTCGACAGCCGGCAAGCCAAATCCCTCGTAAAGCGAAGGCACCACTGCCACGGTGCTCTCTGCGTAAAGACGAACGATGTCAGCATGGGACGCTCCCCCCACAAACTGAATGCGGTCACCGAGCGCTAGCTGACGGATGAGCGCCTCGGTGTCACCGCCGGGCTTCGGTGAGGCAATTAATATCAACTGCAGCGTGGGACGATCGGTGCTGAGTATTTTGAAAGCCTGTAACAGGACAGCCAAGCCCTTTAAGGGCGCATCAGCGGACGCCGTCGCGATCAACTGCGCGGGTTTTCGAATGACATCCGGTAACGCTCGAAAGAGCTCAGTATCGACCCCATTCGGTATGACCTTTATCGCACTCGGCAGCACACCAAAGTCGGTGGCAATATCAGCGGCCGACGCACTCGAGACGGTCACAATGTGATTCAGTTGCGCAGCCACTCGTGCCTGCATCGTTAAAAAAGAGTGCCAGCGGCGAACCAATAATCGCGTGCGCCAGCCAGACGCACCGACCAAAGCCACGTTCAAATCGCGGCTAATAGGATGATGAATCGTGGTCACTACGGGGAGGCCCGCCTGCTGCAGGTCAAGAATGCCATCTGCCAGCGTCTGATTATCGTGTATGACATCGAACTGCTGGGCATGAGCCAGTAACCAATCGCGAACACGCTCGCCAAAAGTCCAAGGCTCTGCAAAACCACCGCTCAACTTGCTCACCCACTCTCGTCGATTCAAAGGGTCGCGCAATTCACGTCGTGTCACGCTCCCTACATCTCGGGCGTAGAGATCAAGGCTTGGTAACTTAACCAGCCTGACAGGCTCGACGAGGTTAGGGTATGGCGGCCCCGAAATCACCGTCACCTCATGACCGAGTGCCGTTAGCGATTGACTGAGGTAGCGCAGATAAACGCCCTGCCCGCCCGAAAAGGGCGCAGACCGATAACCTAACAGCGCAATGCGGAGACCCCCCTCAGGGCGCTGATCCAGGGCAGTGGGCGCAGGATCGGGCGAATAAATCGGCGCGTTAATGGGTTACTCCAGGGTCGCGAAAACTAATGGCAGTTTCTCTGCCACAATATCGACTGCCAACGTCAAAGTACAGCGGCGCTGAGTGTATCGCCCACTCGCCAAGCCTGCCAGCGAACTGTAAACTGCGTGACCCTAATCCAAACCACTCAAACATGTCGATATCTACTCAGTATAAAGGCATCATCCTCGCCGGTGGATCCGGCACTCGGCTGCATCCACTGACCACGACCGTCAGCAAACAGCTGATGCCCGTCTATGACAAGCCCATGATCTACTACCCGCTTGCCACCCTGATGCAAGCGGGCATCCGCGATGTGCTGATCATCACCACACCACAAGATCAATTGGCCTATGCCGATCTCTTGGGAGATGGCCGCCAGTGGGGCATCAGTATTCAGTACACGGTCCAACCCAGCCCAGACGGCTTAGCACAAGCCTTTTTACTGGGAGAGGACTTTATTGGCGATGCTCCGGTTTGTTTGATTCTGGGCGATAACATTTTTTATGGCGCTGGTCTCACGACTAAACTGAGGCGCGCGGCACAACGCAGTGATGCGGCTTCTGTGTTTGCTTACTACGTCAACGACCCAGAGCGGTACGGTGTTGTTGAATTTGATACTGAAGGGTGTGCCGTTGGAATTGAAGAAAAGCCGGACCAGCCTCGTTCACACTATGCCGTCACCGGTTTGTATTTTTATAATAACGACGTCGTCTCGGTCGCCAAAGGTATCCGCCCTTCTGAGCGGGGAGAGCTCGAGATTACCGATATTAATCGCCACTATCTTGCGCAGGGTACATTACAAGTCGAAGTCATGGGGCAAGGCACCGCGTGGCTCGATACCGGCACGCATCAATCATTACTCGATGCAGGCAACTTCATCCGCGTGATAGAAGAACGGCAAGGCCTCAAGGTGGCTTGCTTAGAGGAAATTGCTTTTCGGCTTGGCTACATTGATGCCGAACAGGTGTTGGCATTAGCTGCACCGCTAACCAAAAGCGGTTACGGCGTCTATTTAGAAAGGCTCGTGAATGAAGGCGAATTGATCTTCGATGGAGATTGAGCCCACACCGATAACGGGCGCGACCCTGCTGCGCCCTACCGTCCATGGGGATGCCCGTGGATTTTTTCTTGAGACGTGGCGCGCCGATCGTTATGCCGAAGCGGGCATTGAACGGCCGTTTGTTCAAGATAATCACAGCCGGTCTTCACGCGGCATTCTGCGCGGACTGCATTTCCAGACAACGCAGCCTCAGGGAAAGCTCGTCAGGGTGACCTCAGGTGAAGTCTTTGATGTGATCGTCGATTGCCGCGCCGACTCTCCCAGTTGCGGACAGTGGTATGGCGTGACCCTGACAGCGGAAAACCATGAACAGCTCTGGGTGCCACCGGGCTGCGCTCATGGTTTTTATGTTTTAAGCGACAGCGCCGACTTTTTGTACAAGTGCACTGACTACTACCATCCCAGCAGTGAAATCACGCTTGCCTGGGATGACCCGACCGTGGGTATCGATTGGCCTATTTCCAGCGGGACCCCACCGCAAGTATCGGACAAGGACTGCCGCGGTCTTCACTGGGATGCCCTGCCCTTGTTCAGCACTGCCGCGCTCAGTCAGCCATAACCACCTATTCCAGGCACAGTGTCTGAGCACAGTGTCTGAGCACGCCAAACCCCCGCAGTGGCAGTATTCTCTGATGCGCTCACTAAGGCATTTATCGCTGTTTCTTGAGCGGCAGTCAGACCATCGGCCGACGCACCCTGACCGCGGCACGCTTTCAGCGAGCGACCTCAGCGACTGACCTCAGCAACTGACCCAAGCGGCTAACACGGTCGCCGACTGATCCGTCAGCGTGACAGCAGCGGTCGCCACCAGTGTTCATTATCCAGATACCAATCGACGGTTTTGCTGAGTCCAGTTTCAAAAGTTTCTTCTGGGACAAAGCCCAGCTCAGCTTCAATTTTTGATGCATCAATCGCATACCGCCAATCGTGGCCGGCGCGATCCGTCACAAATTCAATCAGGCTCTCGCTGGGCAAACCTCTTGCCTGAGGTGCGTTGGGAAATCGTCCTGTTAAGGACTCGTCCGCCGCAAAGCGCTCATCCAATACTCGGCACAACAATTTCACGATATCGAGGTTAGCCCATTCGTTCTGACCACCAATGTTATAGACTTCCCCGGGAATGCCCCCCTGAAGCACGGCTGCAATGCCCCGGGCATGATCACCCACATAAAGCCAATCGCGAATATTAGTGCCATCGCCATAAATGGGCAGCGCGCCACCATCTAAAATACGCGTCAGGCACAACGGGATTAATTTTTCAGGAAAGTGGTAGGGCCCGTAATTGTTCGAACAGTTGCTCGTGGTGACCTGCAGTCCATAAGTATGGTGATAAGCCCGCACCATATGATCACTGCCCGCCTTACTCGCGGAATAAGGGGAATTGGGCTCATAGCGCGTGGTCTCGGTAAAAGCGGGATCACTGGCATTGAGTGATCCGTATACCTCGTCAGTGGAAACATGATGGAAACGATGCTCGCAACCCGAGCCCGACAACCAGGCGTTCCGGGCAGCGGCAAGCAAAACATGGGTGCCCTGAAGATTCGTGCGGATAAATTCATCGGGGCCCGTAATCGATCGGTCTACATGACTCTCTGCGGCAAAATGCACGATGGTATCGACACGATAATCGGCCATAACACGGGCCACGAGGGCCGCGTCACAAATATCCCCTTCCACAAATTGAATGCGGCCACTGTCCTCCAGGGGCGCCAAGCTGGCGCGATTTCCCGCATAGGTGAGGGCATCAAATACCACTAAAGCGTGTTCTGGATGCGCTTGCGTCCAATGATTCACAAAGTTCACACCAATGAATCCTGCGCCACCTGTCACCATTAAAGACTCTGTCACGATATTAAGACTCCCTTGCCTCGACTGCCTGTAAAGTGTCACGCAGCGCATCACGCCAAGGGCGCTGCGCCACCCCTAGTCTGTTGCACGTTTGTTTTGCATTCAGCACACTATAAGCGGGCCGCTTGGCGGCAGTCGGAAAGGCCGAGGTAGTAATCGGCTCTACCGTAACCGGGGTCGTTAACAACCCAATCGCCGTCGCCTCGTCGCGTATGGCACAGGCAAATTCATACCAACTGATTTCCCCCTCGTCGCTCCAATGGAAGAGACCCTGCGCCTCAGCATTCTGAGCTAGTAGCCAACAAATATGGGCTAAGCTGGATGCTGCCGTCGGGGCACCGACTTGGTCGCTGACGACGCTCACCGCGCCGCGCTCTCCCATGAGTCGCAGCATAGTGAGCATAAAGTTCTTGCCTTGAGGGGCATAAACCCAGCTTGTGCGCACCACCGCATGAGCTGCCCCACTGGCGAGTACTGCTTGTTCTCCCTGTAACTTCGTTTTGCCATAAACCCCAATGGGCGCTGGCGTCTCCGTCGTTAAGTAAGGGGTAGTTGCGGCGCCATCAAACACAAAATCAGTCGATACATGCACGAGACGAATCCCCCGCTCGGTGCAGAGCGTGGCTAAGTGTTTCGGCGCTTCAGCGTTGAGCACCTGCGCACGGTGGCGATCCTCTTCTGCCGCATCCACCGCCGTGTAGGCAGCGGCGTTAATGACCATTTGCGGCGACAGGCGCTGTAAACAATCACGCAGTGCTTCATGATCCGTCACATCACATTGCGCTCGAGTCAGCCCCTGCACGCGCAGTTGTGGTGGCACCACCGCGAGACAGGCCTGCCCAAGTTGCCCGCCTGCTCCGAGCACCAGCGCCAGCGGATGACTCACAAATGCGCTTCCAACCATTCTGCGAATCGGGCCATCACTGCTTCGGACTCGGGTTCATGAAAAATCTCATGGTACAGCTCAGGCCACCAATCCAGCGTTTTATCTTCAGAGGCCAATGCCTGAAAAAAGGCGCGCGATCCCTCAGGCATCGCCATGACATCTGCTTCCCCGTGGGCAATGTAAACCGGCAAAGTAATGTGCTGCGCGCCCGCGATGGCTTCGTCCATCGCGCTCAGTATTTCCATCCCCAATGCGGCGGTTATTTTGCCGTTATAGACCAAAGGGTCGGCAATATAATCGGCCACCACCGCGGGATCACGACTGACCTGATTCGCTTCTAAGCTCATCATGCCCATTTTGGGCAATACGGCGCGAAATAGCCGGCCCAACCACAGCGTGACGGGCGAAACGGCCTCGTCTGCGGCAAACGCCGGGCCAGAGAGCATAGCGCCTCGGTAAGACTGCGCGTCCTGAAGCAGGAGGTGCGCGGCAATTAAACCGCCCATGCTGTGCCCCAGCATAAAAGTGGGCGTATCGGGATACCAACCCGTGATCGCATCACGCAGCTCGGTGAGGGGCGCAAGATACTCGCTGAACTGAGCGACATAAGCGCGAGTCCCCGGCGACGCTCCGTGGCCGATATGATCAGGACCCACGACGGCGATGCTTCTCGCATTAAAATAAGCCGCCAGACGCTCGTACCGACCCGTATGCTCAGCCAGCCCATGTATCAACAAAATGCAGGCTTTTGCCTCTTGTACGGGCCAATGCCGATACTGAATGCCCGAAGACAAGGTTTCCATAATGTGATCTCCACCTAACTCGAACATTGCTACCGAAAAGGCGCACTGCTGCGCTGTTCAACGCACCTGACGTTCGCTACGCGACGTCGACTGCCGTCATGCACTGCATTTTCAACCCGGCAATACCGCTATGCGACGGGCGCCAGCCAGTCAGCATACTCCGCTTGCTCGCCGCGCACGGAGTCGAGATAAATACGCTGTAATGTTTCGGTAATAGGCCCGCGAACCCCGGTACCAATCGTGCGGTTATCGACTTCACGAATGGGGACGACCTCAGCCGCGGTGCCAGTAAAAAAGGCCTCGTCGGCTATATAGACCTCATCGCGGGTAATGCGCTTTTCCTTCACGGTAAGACCCTGATCTGCCGCTATGCGCATAATGCTGTCGCGCGTAATGCCCTCTAAACAAGAGGTCAATTCTGGCGTGTACAACACCCCATTGCGCACCAAGAAGACGTTCTCGCCACTGCCTTCAGCAACGTAGCCCTCATTATCGAGCAGCAGCGCTTCTTCGAAGCCGGCATCCAATGCTTCCCTCAACGCGAGAATAGAGTTGATGTAGTTGCCATTGGCTTTGGCCTTACACATCGTGATATTGACGTGATGACGCGTATAGCTCGACGTCGCGACACGAATACCGCGATCTCGCGCTTCAGGGTCCATATACGAAGGCCATGCCCACGCGGCCACCATCACATGTGTTTTCAGATTATCGGCGCGCAATCCCATTCCTTCCGAACCGAGGAAACACATCGGACGGATATACGCCTCATCTAACCCATTGGCACGCACCACCTGGCGTTGCGCCTCACTCAGGGTCACCTTGTCGAAGGGCATCTCCATGCGCAGAATGTGGGCGGAACGAAACAATCGATCGGTATGCTCCTGCAAACGAAAAATAGACGCGCCCTCAGGCGTTTTATAGGCGCGTACACCCTCAAAAACACCCAAACCGTAGTGGAAGGTATGGGTCAAGACATGCACCTTCGCTTCCTGCCAGGGCACCATTTCGCCATCGAGCCAAATATGGCCAGTGAGTTGTGAGAGATCCATGCTACTTCCTTAGTTGCGCCGCCTAGCGCCGACTCTATTATGTTGCTTGAAGACCGGGCAGTAATGCCTCTGTCACCCGCTTTACCTGCTCACGACCCGTCACATGCGGGGCCGCCTCAACCTGTGTGTCTGCGCCTTGCAGCGCAAGCCCGTGTAATGCGCTTCGATAGGTCAAATAACGACTCGACAGCACAGACGCCTGATCCGCAGTCAGGACCCCAACTTGCTCGAGGGTTTCCAATAAACGGATCACATCTGACCACTGCGCTAGCGCCGGATGCTCAGCCGCATGGGCTAGCACAAGGTATTGCACCACAAATTCGATGTCGACAATACCACCTTGATCGCGCTTTATATCAAAGCGCTCATTGCCGCGGGTCATCGAGGCCTGCTCAGCCCGCATTTTATGACGCATATCCCGCACAGCGGCTGACAGTGCGGGCACCTGCCGCGGCAAGGTCAGTACCTCCCGCCGCAATTGCTCTAACGACGCCCTGAGCGCGGGATCACCCGCGACCGTGCGGCTTCGCACCAAAGCCTGATGCTCCCAGGTCCATGCAGATTCGAGTTGATAGCGCCTAAAACCCGTGAGCGTCGCAGCAACCAACCCCGAATCACCGTCCGGGCGCAATCGGAGGTCCACCTCGTAGAGTCGTCCGGAAAACATTTGCGCCGACAGCACGTGGGTCACCCGCTGGGCCAGTCGCGTATAAAAACGGCTGTTGTCGATCACCTTAGGGCCCGCAGTTTCGCCGTCGGCACCGTTGAATACGAAGACCAAATCAAGATCTGAACCATAACTCAGCTCGATGCCACCCAATTTGCCATAGGCCATGACAGCGAACCCAGCGTGCTCTGCTTGGGGCTCACCGTATCGTTGGACTAATTCAGCGCGAGCGACTGCGATGGCTTGCTCGATCATTACTTCGGCGAGAAAGGTCAAATTGTCACTCACCTGCATCACTGGGAGCGTGCCAGAGAGCTCACTGGCAGCGACTCGCAATATCACACCCTCCTTAATGCGGCTCAATGCGCCCATTTGCGCTTCGAGATCCTCCTCTGGTATCCGCAGCAGCTGTTGCCGCACCAGAGATTTTATCTCGTCGCGACTTGGCGCGCTGAAAAGCTGTGCCTCATGGAGTAGCTCATCCAATAGCTCTGGGCGCGCCGCCAAGCGATCAGCGACCCACGTGCTGGCCGCGACAAGGGACAGTAAATGTTTTAGGGCGGCGGGGTTCTCCTGCAGTAACACGAGATAGGCACTGCGCCGGCAAACGGCTCTCACAAAGGGCAGTGCACGCGTTAACGCTGCGTCTGGATTGGCTTCATGGGCGGCCATCTCGCACAGTAGCGGCAGAAACGCCTCAAAGCGGTGGCGCCCCTCCCCTTGTAAACTCGCCACCCAAGGGCTATCGAGCAGTGATCCCACCGTCTCCCAAGTGAACTCAGGTTGCCGATAACCTAGCGCTGTCAGCGTCTCTGCATTGAGCGCAGAAAAGCGCGTTCGAGATGACGCAAGCTCGTTACTTGGATGGTCAGCTGGGTCAGCGATCAGATCAGTAAATAGGGCATCGACCTCATGGCGCGCACCCGCTAGATCGCTTTCCAATGCTTCCCACGATGAATACCCCACCAAGACGGCCAATTTAGCTCTGTGGAGCGGCTCAGCCGGCAACGCTTGGGTCTGTCGATCCGCCATTCCCTGTAATCCGTGCTCCACCCGTCTGAGCAAGCGATAGTGATCGGCTAAACACTGGGCTTCTTGTGTCGGCAATACCTCAGCCTGCGTCAGGGCCTGCAAAGTCGGCAGGAGTGATGGCAGCCGCAGCGCTGGCATGCGCCCCCCGTGAATCAACTGCAGACTCTGTGCAATAAATTCAATCTCGCGAATACCGCCCGAGCCGCGTTTCACATCGGCATCGATCCCCAACCGCGCCACCTCGGCACGCATCATCGATTTCATATTCCGCAAGGCGGCAATGACCGAAAAATCGGTATAACGTCGATAGACAAAGGCAGACAGCATGGACATTAGGCTCGTTTTCGCTGCTGCAGTGCCGGTGATAGGCCGCGCTTTTACCATGGCGTAACGCTCCCACTCGCGACCCTGCTCCTGGTAATAGAGCTCTAACGCGTTGAAGGAGCCCACCAAGGCACCGCTGTCACCATAGGGCCTCAATCTCATATCGACTCGAAAAACAAAACCGTCCTCGGTCACCGCGTCGAGCAACCGAATAACCATCTGCCCTAGCCTAATAAAATAGGACTGATTGGCGAGCGGCTGCCTTCCGCCGGTTGTCTCACCCGCCTCGGGGTAAGCAAAAATGAGATCAATATCAGAGGAAAGATTTAATTCGTTGCCGCCGAGTTTCCCCATTGCCAGCACGACCAAAGACTGTTCGTCGCCTGACTCTTGTCCCATTGGTAAACCGTATTTCGGTCGCAGCGCTGCCACGGAGAAAGCGACCGCAGCGCGAACGCAGCAATCGGCAAGGCCACTCAACTCAGCGAAAGTATCCTCCACTGTCGCCAGCTGCGCGGCCTCACGCCACAGCATGCGGACCAGGTGCCGATGTCGAAACGTGCGCAACGCTGCCAGACAATCAGACTCAGTCGCTTCAGGCGCATTCAAGATGGCAAAGGCTGCGTCCCACTGCTCAGTGGTCCATTCGCGCGTTGCCAACAGAGTGCCCTCAGCGAGGGCGTGGCACAGGTAAGCGGATTGCCGGCCAACCTGCTCGACAAAAAAATCGCTGCTCGCCATTAAGGTACGGAAAGAGTCCATTTGACCAGCCGTCAAAACGACCTCACAAAGGGCTTCATAAGCCGTACTGCCGACTCGGGCGGCCAATCGGATTTCCGACGCGCTAATACTGTCATCAAACCAATCTGTGGCAAGCGCTTCAGTTGCAGGAGCGATCGGAGGGGGCATTCAACAGTCCTGTAGTAGCGGCGGTTCGCCGCAGTCGACTTTGCTGCACGTCATGGGGCTAGACTAGCCGCAACTTGGGACGTCTACCAGTCAGATCCCACCGTTGTCTTCAGGCTGCGGTTTTTTTACTCTTTCTTGAGGTGTCATGACTCAGGTAGGATGCGATCCCCCAAGGGAGGGCCCTATTTAGCAGTGTATTAATGGCTCACCGCATCGACACACGACTAGGCAATCATGACTTCAGAAGACAGCAACATCGCATGGTTTCGCTACACGGGCCCTTATATTAAGGCACACCGCGGGCGAACGTTTGTGGTTTACCTCGGCAGCGGTGCACTCGATGCGCCGCGATGCGTCACACTCGTTCATGATTTGGCTTTACTGCACTCACTCGGGGTCCGCCTCGTGCTGGTCCACGCCACCCGCGAAGCCATAGGTGAGAAGCTAGCCGCAAATAATACACCTGAGCAATTTCATCACGGCGTTCGCATTAGCGATGACGACACGCTGGCAATTGCTAGCGATGCGGCGTCACATCAACGGCTGCGCTTAGAGCGCATGATGTCGACGGGGCTGCCCAATACCCCCCTTCTGGGTGCACGGTTGCGCGTTATGAGCGGCAATTTTGTCACCGCCCGTCCATTGGGTATCTATGATGGCATTGACTATCTTCACAGTGGCGCGGTGCGACGAGTCGATGCTGAGGGCATTTTGTCGGTGCTGGAGAATGACGCGATTGCCCTCATTTCACCATTAGGCTACTCACCCGCAGGCGAGCTGTTTAGCGTCAGTGCCAGTGAAGTCGCCGAAGCGGTCGCAGTGGCCATCGGCGCAGATAAACTGCTATTCCTCGATCGATACGACGGGCTGATGACGGCCGACGGCCAACTGATAAGACAATGCACCGTCGCCGCCGCAGAACAATTTGTCATCGATGATCATGAGCAAAAGCGACTTCGGGACGCCGCCTGCCGCGCCTGTGCCGCTGGGGTGGAGCGCAGCCATATCATCAGCTTCGAACGCGAAGATGCATTGATGGAAGAACTGTTCACTCACGATGGATCCGGCACGCTGATCGCGCAAAATCAGTATGAGCAAGCCAGACGCGCGCAGATTGACGACATCGCGAGTATTGTAGAACTCATTCGTCCACTAGAGGACAGCGGCGCCTTAGTCAGGCGGTCACGCGAGCGGCTCGAAGAAGAGATCGAGCATTTTTCCCTTCTCGAGCGTGATGGTCGTGTGGTCGCCTGCGCGGCACTTTATGCTTATCCAGACGAAAAGGTGGGCGAAATCGCCTGTGTGGCAACCCACCCCGATTACCAGCGCGCCGGCCGGGCTGAGCAACTGCTTCAGGCGCTGCTGAGCCAGGCCGCAGAGTCCGCTCTGACGCACGTGTTTGCGCTTACCACGCAAACGACACACTGGTTTCTTGAGCAAGGCTTTGCAGCGACAACGCAAGAGGCATTGCCCGTAGAGAAACAGCAATTATATAACTGGCAACGTAATGCAGCCGTCCTGATTCGGCCAGTGTCACACTGAATGCCTGCCAGTGATAAGCTAGTCCTCTTTTTTTAGCACTGGGAGATTTCAATGCCCCAATACCGATCCCGCACTTCGACCGCCGGGCGCAACATGGCAGGTGCTCGCGCGCTATGGCGCGCCACCGGCATGCAGGATGGTGACTTTGAAAAACCCATTATCGCGGTGGTCAATTCATTCACTCAGTTTGTACCTGGGCACGTGCACCTCAAAGATCTCGGTCAGCTGGTCGCACGAGAAATCGAGGCGGCAGGTGGCGTCGCAAAAGAATTTAATACCATTGCCGTCGACGATGGCATCGCCATGGGCCATGACGGGATGCTCTACAGCTTGCCCTCTCGGGATCTCATTGCGGATTCGGTCGAATATATGGTCAATGCGCACTGTGCCGATGCCATGGTGTGTATTTCTAACTGCGATAAAATCACGCCGGGGATGCTCAACGCCGCTATGCGCCTCAATATCCCGGTGATATTCGTCTCGGGTGGCCCCATGGAAGCAGGAAAAACCGCCCTGTCAGAGCACAAGCTCGATTTAGTGGATGCCATGGTCATTGCGGCCGACTCGAGTGCCGATGATGCGACAGTAGACGCCTATGAGCGCTCAGCCTGTCCCACCTGTGGCTCATGCTCCGGCATGTTCACCGCCAACTCAATGAATTGCCTGACCGAAGCACTCGGTTTGAGTTTACCAGGTAACGGTTCTCTACTCGCCACACATGCTGATCGTGAACAGCTTTTCTTGCGCGCTGGACGTTTGATCGTAGAGGTCGCTAAGCGTTGGTATGAGCAGGACGATAAGACGGCCTTGCCCCGGGAAATTGCCAGTAAAAAGGCCTTTGAGAATGCCATGACCCTAGATGTTGCGATGGGGGGGTCGACCAATACGATCCTGCACCTGCTTGCAGCAGCACAAGAGGCGGGGGTGGATTTTGATATGGCAGACATCGATACGCTGTCACGCAAGGTGCCACAGCTATGTAAGGTCGCGCCGAGTACTCCGCTTTACCACATGGAAGATGTCCACCGAGCTGGCGGCGTCATGGCGATTCTGGGCGAATTGGCGCGCGGCAACTTACTGCACCTCGATTGCCCCACGGTGCACAGTGATAGCCTGGCCAGTGCCTTATCAGACTGGGATATTATGCAAACTGAGCGAGACGATGTGCGCACCCTTTATGCTGCTGGCCCTGCCGGCATTCCCACGCAACAGGCCTTCAGCCAAGCGGTCCGTTGGCCAACGCTAGATACCGATCGACACTCGGGCTGTGTCAGAGATATGGCGCATGCTTACTCTCAAGAAGGCGGGCTCGCTGTCTTGTTTGGCAACATCGCTGAATCGGGCTGCGTGGTCAAAACCGCCGGCGTCGATGACGCTTCGTTGCGCTTTAGCGGCCCCGCACATGTTTGCGAAAGCCAAGAGGCCGCCGTCAGCGATATTCTCGAAGACCGTGTAAAGGCTGGGGATGTGGTGATCATCCGCTACGAGGGGCCGCGTGGCGGACCCGGTATGCAGGAGATGCTTTACCCCACCAGTTATCTGAAATCAAAAGACCTCGGTAAAGCATGCGCCCTGATTACGGATGGCCGTTTCTCGGGCGGCACATCCGGCTTATCGATTGGTCACGTCTCACCCGAGGCAGCAGCTGGCGGGGCGATTGGCCTGATTGAACCCGGTGATATCATTGAGATTGATATCCCCGCACGTCAGATCAACGTGCTGCTCGATGAAGCGACGCTGGCAACACGCCGAGACGCCCTCGATAGTCGACCGGGAGGATGGAAGCCAGTGGATGAGAGACCGAGAAAAGTCTCTACTGCACTCAAAGTCTATGCCAGCATGGTCACCAGTGCCGACAAAGGGGCTATTCGCGATATCAGCCTGATTGACGGATAAGCATTGCTATTCCACGCTGGCAAGTTGAGCCAGGTCGTCGCGTAAGGCGCTGAGTCGTCGTCTTAGCTTTTTGTCTTGCTTGCTGCTGCGCTCAATGAGCACACCGCGAACGAGTTGCAGGATCACCTCACCATTGTGCTCAATGCCTTCTCGGTAGGCGGGCAACTGCGCCTCATCACGGCCAGCGATCAGTGCTCGCACCTGTTGCGGCCACTCGGGGCTATCCGCAATCAGAATCTCCGACAACGTCGTAATCCAGACCCGTCTATCCGCTAACCAAAACGTGTCGAGTCGTGTCATCTCCATCACACCGCTGCGAATACGCTCTGTCTGTCGATCTGACAACGGCCCGAGATAATCCGACAGCTGCTCATCAAAACGCGCCTCAACGTCATTACGATAATCCTCGTCGTCCCGCGCTAATCGATCTGCTTCCAGTTCGTCTTGTTTGGTGAGTAAAGCATCGACAAAGCCCTGTCGCTGCGAGAGATCGAGCGTCTGTCCGGTACTCAATAACAACTCTAAAAAGGGGCCCTGAATTCGGTTAGCCGCCGCTTCAATACTGGCCGCCATCAACCGCGCAGACTCAAGGGGAACACCCTCGTCGAGAATGACCAAGGTGTCATCTAAGAGGCTGACATAACCGGGCAGCTCTTCTTGACGGTGCCAAGACAGTAAGTCGTCAAGTCGCTCATCAAATTGCGCCTGCTGATCACGACTGAGCGTGACGTAATCGTCGAGATACCACCGAATCACAATATCGACTCGGTTATAAATAAATTGGGTCGCCGAGCAGCCCGATACCAAGCAAAGTATCAGGCACAGTAGCAATTTCAGCGACCCGCCGGCAGGACGATTCACACCGGCTGAGCGGTGCAGTCCCGTCAAGCGACGTTGGCTAAGAGCAATCCGCGGCCGTCCAGAGCAGAGAGAATGGCGGCTAGTGACGCGTGCACGATGTCGTGGCTGCGACCGACACCGCAGGGCCGTTCGCCATCGATATTGAGCTGGACGTAACACACTGCCTCCGCATCCGCACTCTGGCCTAAAGTGTGCTCAGAATACTCTACTACCACGATGTGTCGACCGGTGATGGACTCCATGGCCTGAACAAAGGCATCGACCACACCACTCCCTTGACCGCTCAGCGCAACCTCACCGCTTGGCCCTTTCAGCGTAACCTCTAAACCGTCGCTGCCGTCTTGCCTTAATAGCTGGTAATTCCCAAGCTGCCATTGGTTGGCGGTCATTAAGTAGGTTTGCTGAAACAGCGCATAAATATCGTCTGAGGACACTTCTGCTTCACTGTCTTCTGCTAAGCCTTGCACCGCAGCACTAAAATCAACCTGCAACCAGCGCGGTAACTCAAGACCATAGTCTCGCCGCAACACATGGGCGACGCCGCCCTTACCCGATTGACTGTTGATTCTAATCACCTCCTGATACGTCCGGCCGATATCCGCCGGATCGATGGGCAAATAGGCAACATCCCAGCTACTTTCAGGGTCACGCTTTGACAGGCATTTGTGGATCGCGTCCTGGTGACTGCCTGAAAAAGCCGTGAACACCAGCTCTCCCGCGTATGGATGCCGGGGATGAACTGGTAATTGAGTGCACTCGCGCGCCACCGTACAGATCTCATCCATATGGGTGAAATCAAGCTCGGGGTCGACGCCTTGGCTGTACAAATTCATCGCCATGGTAAGAATGTCCATGTTGCCGGTGCGCTCACCATTGCCGAGCAACGTGCCCTCCACCCGATCAGCACCCGCCATCAGACCCAATTCAGAAGCCGCTACTGCACAACCTCGATCATTATGGGTATGTAATGACAAAATCAACGAGTCACGATGCCGCACATGGTCACTAAACCACTCTATTTGATCGGCATAAATATTGGGGGTGCTCATCTCAACGGTGGCAGGCAGGTTAATAATGACCGGCTTCTCAGGCGTAGGGGCCAGTACCGCATTCACCGCGTCGCAAACCGTCACCGCAAACTCCAACTCGGTCCCAGTGAAACTTTCCGGGCTGTACTCAAAGACCCATTCTGTCTCGGGTCGCGCCTCGGCAGCCGCCTTCACCAACTGTGCGCCAGTCACCGCAATCTCAGTGATGCCCTCCCGATCTAGGCCGAATACATATTCACGTTGAACCGTCGAGGTGCTGTTATAAAAGTGAACAACCGCCCGACGCGCACCCGTTAGTGCCGCGAAGGTCTTCGTAATCAAATCGGGGCGGGCTTGTGTCAGTACTTGCACCGTGACGTCCGCTGGAATGCGATCCTCTTCAATCAATTTACGCAAAAAGGCAAAGTCATGGCTGGATGCCGAGGGAAACCCCACTTCAATCTCTTTAAAACCAATGGACACCAACAGTTCCCATAGCCGCAGTTTTTGCGCCGCATTCATGGGCTCAACCAAGGCCTGATTGCCATCACGCAGATCGACTGAACACCACTGGGGGGCCTGCTTAATGCGCTGATCCGGCCAACGACGGTCAGGCTTGGCAATGGGCTCGAAAGCGCGGTACTTACGGTGGTCAAAGCGCGGCATGCTCACGATGATCTTCCTACAAGAATAAAAGCGTGGCGTAGTGTAACTAGGTCACGTGAGGGATACTCACTTAAATTCGCGATATATCCCAAAAAGTGAGTGATAAAGACCAAAGTTATGTATTATTGCGTTTTATATCACCAAGCATGGGTGCATTATGGATACAAATGACCTCAGGCTCGATCGCGTTGATCGTCAAATTTTGCAGGTGCTGCAACGTGAAGGTGGGCTGAGCAATCTGGAGCTTGCCGAGCGTGTCGGCCTATCGCCTACGCCCTGTGCTCGGCGGGTAAAACGCCTTTGGACTGAACGCATTATTACTCATCAGGTCGCGATGGTAGACCCCAAAAAACTCGGCCTACATCTCACTGCGCACGTGAGCGTCACCATGGATCGACATACACCAGATCGCTTTGAAGCCTTTGAAGAAACGATCGTAGATGTCCCCGAAGTGGTGGACTGCTGCGTCGTAACAGGTCAGAGCGCTGATTACCTGCTGAAAGCGGTGGTGAGAGACATGGCCCACTATGAGCAATTTCTGCTGGGGACACTCACGCGTATCCCTGGGGTCAGTGCGGTCCACTCGAGTTTTGAGTTACGGCGAGTGCTATCCCGCACTGCCGTCAGCGTTTGACACTCGAGTTACTGGGCAGCTAGCTCTTTTTCAACCAGATATTGGGCAATATCCAGCATATTGGTCTGACTGCCGGCAGATCGTGTCTCAATCAGATATTTTCCCGCCACCATTAACGACGGTGTACCCGATATTTTTGCGGATCGCGCGCGCGCGTCCGCTTGTCGAACCTGAGAATCGACACCAAATGAATCAAATGCTTTATCGAATTGTACGGGGTCGACACCGCTGTCCTCGAACAAATCGCGCAAAGCGAGTCGGGAGGTGAGGCGTTCGCGCTTCACATGCATGGCATCAAAGATAATGGGGTGAACGGTTTCCTTGACCCCCAACACCTCCGCAATGTAATACGCCTTGGCGTGGATTTTCATGCCGTCATTCCAGACCGCCGGTGAGGGCTGCACCACTGCACCCGCTGGTAATTGCTTGCCCCATGCCGTGAGCATAGGCTCAAAGGTATAGCAGTGCCCACAGCCGTACCAAAAGAACTCGGTCACCACCACGTCTTGCGAGCGACCTGTGGCAACAGGGGGGGTCAGTTTTTGATAGTGTTGCCCCTCCACCCAACGTTCTTCTGCCAACCCTCTGCCACTCAACGTGGTCAGGGCAACGCACACGGCGCAAATAAACCAAAAAACGGGTCGAGTTGTGATGTTGATCATAGAGATCCCTCTCTGGAACTGATGCTTACTGTCATCCGCCACTACTGTGGGGTAGCTATGGGGTAGGTTGCAGTCCCGCAATGTAGCTCGCCACCGCCTCAATTTCCATGTCACTCATCCGGAACGCCGTGGTGCGCATGATCTTTGCGTCGCCACCATTTGTGCGGCCCGCTGGGTCTTCATAACCCTTTCTGAACATCTTAAGCTGCGACGCGATGTACTCGGCATGCTGTCCGCCGAGAGAGGGATATCCCGCTAGGCTGTTACCGTTACCAGTGGGGCTGTGGCAACCCGAACACGCGGGCACCTGCCTCTCAGCAATACCGGCTAAATAAACCTTCTTACCCAACGCCACTTTATCGGGATCACTCATGCCACCCGATCGCGCTTGCGCATCATAAAAAGCAGCAATATCCGATAAGTCTTCATCGGTCATGTTGTCGACCTGCCCTGCCATGAGTGCGACCGGGCGACGACCATCGCGAATATCTTGCATCTGCTTGAGCAAATATTTGTGGCCCAGCCCCGCCAATTTAGGGAACGTGGGTACGGCACTGTTGCCATCGACACCGTGGCAGGCAACGCATGTTGCGGCCTTACTCTGGCCCGCTTCGGCGTCACCATTACTAGCGTTAACCGCCGCACCAGTGCTTAACAATGCAATAAAAAGTAAACCTTGAGTCTTGTGGGCCACTCGCTGAAACATAGTCATTCTCGTTCGCCGAAATTATTGTGCAGTGGACATGTAAGTAATGAGTGCAGCGTAATCCTCGTCACTGCAACTATTACACAGCCCACCCGGAGGCATCGCACCCAAGCCATTACGGACTGACGCCACCATCGCATCCATACCCTTTTCCATTCGCGGCGCCCAGGCAGCTTCATTGCCTGTTGCCGGCGCTCCCGCCACGCCCACCGAATGGCAAGCACCACATGAGGCAGCATATTGTGCCGGTGGATCGCCTGCGAAGACTGTTGGCGCAACAACCAATGCAGCACCAGCAGCAAGGCGCATAGCGGCGCGAGTAAGTGCGATTGTTTTCATGATCAAACCCTCTGAAAGCTTCTTCTATCTCATTGTTGAAATACGGTCGTGCACGGTCTGTAGGTCAATGTTGCCATCGTGACAATGGCCGCAAGGGACACCTCGCTGCTCAACGCCATCGTACACTCACTTCCTGCAGCAATTTACACTTTTAACCTGCACCACTAGTGGGACAGCGTGGCATTATAGACGTTCCGTGTCGTGGCACAAATCGCAAAATGACCGAGCCAACTACGTCTCCCGCCAAACTCAGGTTTCGTGATGCGACCTTTCTCCAAAGTGCCAGCGCTATTGAAAATGCACCGGCCGATAGCGGCTGGGAAGTGGCCTTTGCCGGCCGATCTAACTCCGGAAAATCTAGTGCAATCAATACGTTAACGGAGCAGGCCAAGCTGGCACGTACTTCCCGTACGCCAGGGCGTACGCAGTTAATTAATTTTTTTTCACTAACGGAAAACCAACGATTGGTCGATTTACCCGGCTATGGCTTTGCCAAAGTCCCCCTCGCGGTCAAAAAAAAGTGGAACCAGCAGCTCGAACGTTACCTGCAGCACCGACAAAGTCTCCGGGGACTGGTCATGCTGATGGATGTTCGTCATCCACTCACTGAACCAGATCAACAGATGCTGGGCTGGGCGATCTCTGCCACGATGCCGGTCCATATTTTGTTAACCAAAGCCGACAAGCTCAAGAGAGGCCCCGCTCAAAACACGCTACTGTCCGTTCAAAGTCAGCTCCGTGAGCATGAAGAACTGGTCCGAGTACAGTTGTTTTCATCACTTAAGCGCCAAGGAGTAGACATTCTAGGTAAGCAGATTAATCGATGGCTAACCGATGAATCGGTCTTACCCGATGAGGCTGAATCGCCGTCCGACGGGCCCTAAAGCACACGATTAATGCGCCTCATCCCAGTTATCACCCGTACCGACATCCACCACTAGCGGGACATCAAGCCAGCCGATGTCTGACATCAATGCCGCCACCTTTTCGCTCAGGCCGGCGACAGCATCGTCAGCCACCTCAAATACCAGCTCATCGTGCACTTGCATCATTAATCGCGCATCCACCCCTGACGCATCAATCCACGCGTCTACCGCGAGCATGGCTAATTTAATCAGGTCCGCGGCAGTCCCTTGCATCGGCGCATTAATGGCGGTGCGCTCGGCTGCCTGTTGCCGCTGTCGATTACGGGCATTGATTTCAGGCAGGTATAAGCGCCTTCCTTTAAGTGTTTCAACATAACCTTTCTCATGCGCGAGGGCGCGCGTTCGCGCCATGTAATCGGCAACGCCTGGATAACGTGCAAAGTACACGTCGATATATTGTTGCGCCTCGTGACGCCCGATACCCAGTTGTTTTGCGAGTCCAAAAGCCGACATACCGTAAATCAAACCAAAGTTAATCGCCTTCGCCTTGCGTCGCTGATCAACCGATACGTGATCAATATCAACCGCGAATACTTCAGCCGCGGTAGCACTGTGAACATCGAGGCCTTCTGCGAAGGCGGCCAATAGGCCGGGATCCTGAGACAGGTGCGCCATAATACGCAGCTCAATTTGCGAGTAGTCCGCCGCAACAATCTTGCAGCCCGGGGCGGCAATAAACGCTTGTCGAATGCGTCTGCCCTCTTCTGTGCGAATCGGGATATTTTGCAAATTGGGGTCAGAAGACGACAGCCGACCCGTCGCTGTTACGGCCTGATGATAAGAGGTATGTACCCGCCCTGTTTTAGCGTCGATCATTCCGGGGAGCTTGTCGGTATAAGTCGATTTAAGCTTGCTGAGGCTTCGATATTCCATCAACACGGCGGGCAAGGGGTAATCCAAAGCCAATTCCGCCAGCACCTCTTCCGCTGTCGAAGGCGCCCCCTTAGGGGTTTTCTTCAGCACGGGGAGCTCAAGTTTATTGAATAATATTTCGCCCAACTGCTTGGGTGAACCGAGGTTAAACGGGCCACCCGCGAGTTCGTGAGCCTTAGCCTCGAGCACCAACATTCGCTGACCCAGCTCAGCACTTTGTGCCGCCAGTTGCTCTCGACACACCAATGTCCCGTTTCGCTCGATACGAGACAGCACAGGCACTAGCGGAACCTCCAGCTCACGGTACAGCTGGTAAAGGGAGGGCTCCGCCTCCAGGCGAGCGGACAGCAATGCGTGTAACCGCAAGGTGACGTCAGCATCCTCGGCTGCATAAGGGGCTGCTTGTTCAATCGGCACCTGGTTGAAGGTGATCTGCTTAACACCTTTCCCTGCGATATCTTCGAAGTGAATAGTGCGTTGTCCCAAATATTTAAGCGCCAAAGTATCTAGGTCATGACGACTTCCGGTCGCGTCAAGCACGTAAGACTCGAGCATCGTATCCTCACGAATACCCCGCAGTGTAATACCGTGGTTCATCAGGACATTGGCATCATATTTTAGATGCTGACCTAGCTTTCCTTTTGTCTCATCCTCTAATAAGGGCTTTAACTGAGCCAACACCTGATCGCGGTTTAGCTGCTCTGGCGCGCCGGGGTAATCATGTGCCAATGGCACATACGCGGCGGTGCCAGCTTCTACCGCAAAGGAAACGCCCACCACTTCTGCCACCATGTAATCAAGACTGGTCGTCTCGGTATCGAAGGCGAAAAAATCGGCGGCGGAGAGTGCGCTGAACCAATCGTCCCATGTTGCGGAATCCAATATGGTAATTACGTTGAGAGGGGCGCCGACCTCCGGTGGCCTGTCTTCTGCAGGGGTGTCCGCTGTTGACTCGTTGGAGGCGGCTTGCACCAGGGCGCCCAAGCCATTATCGAGTAACGCCTCCAGCCAATTTTTAAACTCAAGATCGCGAAACAAGGCAATCAACGTCTCGTTATCGGGCAAAGTCGAGTTCAGTGCGCCCGTTTCCAACCCTAGCTCACAGTCTGTTTTGATCGTCGCCAATTCATAACTCAGCAACGCTTCGTCACGTGCGAGCTCCAGCTTACTCGCCAGACTCTTAGCGCCCCGAATCGGCAATGCGGCAACCGCATCCAGTTGTTGATAGATCGCAGTCATGCCACCAAGGTGCTGTAATAACGCCGTTGCTGTCTTCTCGCCGACACCGGCCACCCCGGGAATGTTGTCGACTTTGTCGCCCATTAAGGCGAGCAGATCAATAATCAGCTCTGGCGGCACGCCAAACTTATCGACGACGCCGGCACTGTCCATAGCAGTATTATTCATGGTGTTAATCAGCGTGACTTTGTCGTTGACCAGCTGCGCCATATCTTTGTCGCCGGTCGAAATCACTACCTCGCGACCACTGCTCGCCGCCTCCACAGACAACGTCCCGATCACGTCGTCTGCCTCGACGCCGCCTATGCAGATCAAAGGCAGGCCCATCGCTTTAATAGCGGCGTGAATCGGCTCAATCTGTTCACGCAGCTCGTCTGGCATAGGAGGCCGGTTAGCCTTGTAATCCGCATACATTTCGTGACGAAAGGTGGGTCCTTTGGCATCGAAGATCACCACCACCTGATCGCCATCATAGTCAGCGACCAACTTACGAATCATCCCAATCACGCCCTTTGCGGCGCCAGTATTCAGGCCCTTTGAGTTGGTCAGTGGGGGTAACGCGTGGTATGCGCGGAATAAATAAGAAGAGCCATCCACCAGAATAAGGCGATTTAACATAATGTTAATGGTCCCAGAGATACTGAGCGGATCGTAATGTTACCCGCATTTTGGGTATGTCGAGGGGGGCACGAAAGAAGCCATGGTAATCCCCCCTCGGATTCATTAGCGCCACGTTGGCACTGTGCTCCATTTGGTAACTGCCGTCGTTTGCGGTGACTTTGCGAAACGGCGCGTTTAAGCGCTGGGTGACACTCAGAATCGATTCAAAGGCACCCGTCACACCGAGGAAATCGGGGTGAAAGTACGGAACATATTGCGACAGCCTCTCGGGTGTATCTCGAGCGGGGTCTACCGACAGCATGACCACAGCGGTCTCATCCGCCTCGGTGCCTTGCAGCTGCTGTTTTAGCTCGGCTAACTCAGCGAGCGTGGTCGGACAAATATCAGGGCAATGCGTAAAGCCAAAAAAAACTAAGGTCCAGTGGCCCTGTAAACGATCGGCGGTATAGGGCGCGCCGGTATGGTCGATCAACGAAAAACTGCCCACATCACGAGGGGTATCAAATAGAAATAATCCGTTGATACGACTCTCAGCAAGGCTCATCACACGGGGCTCGCCCACGCGATGAACAAAGCTCGCCACCACAATGGCCATAAACACCAGTACGCCAAAAATGGTCCAGCGAATCCCTCGTCGATCCGGTTCAGTCACCCATCACTCCTTTTTTCTCGGCTTCAACCGCGCGCCACTTAACAAAATCCCCGCATCCGCAAGCGGGCAACCAACGCTGTGCTAGCTGCCCGAGTTCTTTAATAAAAACCGAAGATCACTAATCACGTCTTTATAGTAAAGATCATTGGCCACCTGCATCATGATCCAGCCTGCCGGATCAACAACATACCAATGACCGTTTGGCGCCAGCGTCGTTGGTATCAGTTGTTCCATTTCGGCGAGAGGTAGCGTCAGTGCAGTCACACCTGCATGCTCGGCTGCAATCCAGTCGGCCAAGGTGGCATCAACGCTCGGGGCTACCCCGACTGCCTCTGATGCTGCCTCAGCAGTAGACGTCACAGCAATGGCGTCTGCAGGCAGATCAGTCAATAGAACACGTCCTACTCGGTTGAAGTCTTTTCCAAGGGCAATGTGAATCTGCCGAGTCTGGTAGAGTTGCTGCTGGCAGACTGCCTCACACAATTCGCCGCGGTGGACAATTAACAAGTGCCATTTCGCCGGAAGATCCTCCCAAAGCAGGTCGGCAGCACCGTCGTCAGAAAAAGTACTCTGCGACACACTTTTTGGCGGCACGATCAACTCGCCATGGTTAGCCGTCCCCACGGCGCCAACAATATCAAACTGGCCTTCTGCCACAGCCCACCACAACAGCGTTGCTGCCAACATCATGCTCAGTGGGATTCCTGCAATGAGCAGTAATACCCGGCGTCCCTGTTGTCGCTTCACAACGTCATTACCCGCACTCATGACGAGGGCCGACCGGCAACAATATCTCGTATGTTCGACATCAGCAGCACCCCGATTAGTGTCAAAACCGCCGCCATGGCAAACCATTGGACCGCGTACCCGACGTGTTTAGCAGACGACTGATTTACAACCGGCCATTCGGCTTCTAAGGCTAACGGCGAGGCTGGATCAATCCTCACTTCGTAAGGAAAAACAGACTGCCCGGTCAGCGCCGCCAACGTGTCCGACCATTGATCCCAGTACAAAGTCTGTGAGGTGGCCGGCAGGCGATCGGGCGGAAGTTGTTTTTGCAGTATTATCGGCTTCGCACTAGGAAGATAGACCTGCCCCTCGATTAACGCGGGGCCCTCCACTAACTGAGGAACTGGGATCGTTCGACGCGATGGATCGCCTGCTAACCAACCCAGGTTCACCGGCACCAACCAGTCATCGGCCTCAATCAACGCGACGACATGATAGCCCACGCGCCCTCGGTGCAAACGATTATCCAGCAGCACATAGGCTTCAGGGTCCAGCACGCCCTGCCAACGCACACGGCGATCCGCATATTGACTGACATCAGCGGTTTGCAACAGCGCCAAAGGCGCGGCGGCCGGTAGCGCGCTCCGCGCTTCCCAGCGAGCTTGCAGTGAGTTTTTTTCCTCTGCCCGACCAAGCTGCCAAAAACCCAGATTCAGTAACAGGACCAACAGCACTGCGCCGGCGCAGAATGCCCGCACATCAACGTTAATCTCCAAGCGTCCGATGCTTCCGTTAAACTGCACGCTCTGCTCCTCCACGCTGGTCTGGAAAGTGACACTCACCGGGCCTCACCAGAAAGGGTAAACCGATGCTGAAAACGCTGATAATCCTACTCATGATAGCCCTTGTAGTGAGCCTAGCGTCAGGCTTGGTGTTTCTTTTATCGGATCAAGGTAACACTGACAAACGCCGATTATTCAACTCATTGGGTATTCGCCTCGGGCTTGGCTTTTCTTTGCTGTGCGTGATCCTATACGGGGTAATGACCGGCCAGTTGGGCCACCGCAATCCATGGGACGCAGAACCCATGCGAGAAAGTTCACTGAGCACCCCGGAGTGACGTCTCTCATCTCACGCCTTCACGCCCTCAATCACATTCTTCACAGACTGGATGCTCGCTGCCGCAAGCGATCATCAAAAAGGGCGCCGCAGCGCCCTTAGTCCCGCGCCAGAGGGCCTTATAAAATATAAACGAACAAAAACAAAAAGACCCAAACGACATCGACAAAGTGCCAATACCAGCTAGAGGCTTCGAACCCGAAATGATCCGATGCCGTGAAATGCTCATTCTTCACAGAGCGCACTAACTGAATCAGCAACATCGTCATCCCCATGGCCACATGAAAGCCATGGAATCCGGTCAACATAAAAAACGTCGAGCCGTAAATACCGGAGTTCAGTGTCAGTCCATAAAGGACATAAGCCTCGTAGTACTCCGCGGCTTGCAATGCCAGAAAAATCAGCGCGAGTCCCACCGTAATACCCAGCCAGCGGTTAAATTTTGCGCGATCGCCCGCCAGAATTGCCGTATGCGCCACATGCACCGTCGCGCTCGAACTTAACAAGATAATCGTGTTCCACATTGGTAACCAGGCATACCACGCGTGGGCATCGGCAGGCGCCATCGATTTTTCCTGAGAAACAAAATCGCCATTATTGGCAATGAGCTGCGCATCGGCTCCGCCCACCGTTTCCTGTGGCGTGATAGAAGGCGGCCAAGTGAATTCGAAACCGGGCCACAACAAGTCGTTCATCCGCCCACCTTCGCCCTCTCCCGCAAGCCAAGGACCCGCGAGTTGTCGCACGTAAAGCAAGGTGCCAAAAAAGGCAGCAAAAAACATCACTTCGGAAAAAATAAACCAAAACATGCCCAAAACGTAGCTCTGGTTCACTTGCCCGCTATTGAGGCCCGCGATGTTCTCTTTAATCACCGTTCTAAACCAGCTGGTCAACGTCAGGATGAAAAAGACCAGACCGGCAGTCAGCACCCACCCCGAGTAACTGGCGTCGTCCGCCGACCCGTAGGTCATTTCGTTTAGCATCAAGCCACCACCGAATACCGAGAGCAACAAGCCAATCGTTGCCCTGACGGCGAGGCTGGAAGACTCGGGCACGTAATACTTTTCGTGCCCGCTTGCGGTGGATGAGTTATTGGACATAGATGTCTCCTAGAGTGCCGCGATCAACGCGCAACGACCTGGTCAGTCACCGAGGCGGTAACATCAAACAGCGTGTAAGACAGCGTGATGGTATGGATATCGCGAGGCAGGTCTTGATCAACAATGAACTGGAGTGGCATATCGGCGGTCGCCAATCCTGCCAACCCCTGCTGCTCAAAGCAAAAGCACTCGGTCTTATGAAAATACGCGGCAGCACGGCTTGGTGAAATACTGGGAATAGCCTGCGCTACCATGGGCGCATTAGTCGGATTAGTAGCGCGGAATATCGTGCCATTGGCTGCACCGGGATGGACTCGCATCACCCTCGCATCAGGAGCAAAGCCCCAGGGCATTTCGTTGTTATTGATGGCGACAAACTGAACGGTGACCTCTCGACTTTCGTCAATCATCACCGGTACCGCCGTGTAGGCCGTCCCTGCCGTCTTGCCATTGATGCCCAATACATCACACAGGACGTTATAAAGCGGCACCATCACTACAAACACAAAAGCAAACATCACCACTGCGACACCGCTTAACTTCAAGGCGGTATCGATAGCGGGAACCTTACTGAGGCGCACGTAGGCCATCGTCAGTTATCCTTTGCCCGCTAAAACGTTCCCGCTGGCTTTGATACCAACGGTGGCTCTTCAAAGGTGTGGTAAGGCGCTGGCGTTGGAACGGTCCACTCAAGACCCTCTGCACCGTCCCACACTTTCTCATCACTGACTCGCTCACCCGACACGATTGTTGCAATCACGTTATACAAAAATAGCAGCTGAGACGCGCCGTATATGAAAGCACCAATCGAAGACATCATATTGAAGTCCGCAAACTGCAACGCATAGTCGGGGATTCGCCTAGGCATGCCGGCGAGCCCCACAAAATGTTGCGGAAAGAAGGTGATATTGAAACCAATGAAGGAAATCCAGAAATGGATCTTACCCATCGACTCGCTATACATGCGGCCACACCACTTCGGCAGCCAGTAATACACCGCCGCCGTCATCGAAAATACCGCACCGGCCACCATCACATAGTGAAAGTGAGCCACGACAAAGTAGGTGTCGTGGTACTGAAAGTCTGCCGGAGCGATTGAGAGCATCAAGCCCGTAAACCCGCCCAACGTAAACAGCACTAAGAAGCCAATCGAAAACAACATGGGCGTTTCAAAGCTCAGCGAGCCACGCCACATGGTTGATATCCAGTTGAACACCTTCACGCCGGTTGGCACCGCAATCAACATAGTCGCGTACATAAAAAATAACTCGCCGGCAACAGGCATGCCCACGGTGTACATGTGGTGCGCCCATACGACGAACGATAAAAAGGCGATCGACGCAGTAGCGTAGACCATCGAGGCGTAGCCGAATAATGGCTTGCGAGAGAAAGCGGGAATGATCTGCGAGACCACACCAAATGCCGGCAAAATAATAATGTAGACCTCTGGATGACCAAAAAACCAGAAGATGTGCTGGAACAGCACCGGATCACCACCGCCGGCCGCTGAAAAGAAGCTCGTACCAAAGTGAATATCCATTAGCATCATCGTCACGGCGCCCGCTAACACCGGCATCACTGCGACCAGCAAGAAAGCGGTAATCAACCACGTCCAAACAAACATGGGCATCTTCATGTAGGTCATGCCCGGGGCACGCATGTTCATCACAGTGGCGATAATATTGATTGACCCCATGATAGATGACACACCCAGAATATGGATGGCGAAAATAAAGAAGGTGACCGAAGGCGGCGCGTAAGTCGTTGACAGTGGGGCATAAAATGTCCAACCAAAGGCGGGTGCGCCCCCCTCCATGAACAGGGTTGAAGCGAGCATCAAGAAAGCCGGTGGCAAAATCCAGAAGCTCCAATTATTCATGCGTGGCAGCGCCATATCGGGCGCGCCAATCATCATTGGGATCAGCCAGTTAGCCAAGCCCACAAAGGACGGCATAATGGCGCCAAACACCATGACTAGCCCGTGTAGAGTGGTCATCTGATTAAAAAACGCGGGCTCAACCAATTGCATCCCTGGCTGGAAAAGCTCCGCCCGAATAACCATGGCGAAGAAGCCCCCCAGCAAGAACATGGCAAAAGAGAACCACAGGTACATCGTACCAATGTCCTTGTGGTTGGTCGTAAACAACCAACGCGTCACCCCTGCTGCTGGCCCGTGATGATGATCACCCATCGTGTTTTACCTCTTTATCCGTTGTTCATTCCGGCGACATCGCCCGGTTGGACAATATCGCCCGTGTTATTGCCAAAGGCATTACGTTGGTATGTAAGCACCGCGGCCAGCTCTACCTGGCTCAGCTGCGCATCAAACGCCTGCATTGCCGTTCCGGCAACGCCCTTCGCGACAATCGCCATGTGCTGCGAAAGATCGCCCATCACCACTGCGCTGCCGGCGATGGCGTTACCAATACCGCCCTCCCCTTGGGCACCGTGGCAAGCGACACAGGCTGTCTCGTAAACCGCTTTACCCTGTGTCATCAGCTCATCGGAGGAGAGCGTTTGCATGGCAAGCTGGCTTTCAGCCTGAGCGGCGCCGCGTTTGGCGGCCTGCCATGCCTGAAATTCCTCTGGCGAAACGGCGTGAACGACGACCGGCATAAACCCGTGATACGCGCCACACAGCTCGGTGCACTGACCACGATAAATGCCTTCTTGCGGCACGCGAGTCCACGCTTCGTTAATAAACCCCGGAATCGCATCCCGTTTAACGGCAAGCTCAGGTACCCACCAAGAGTGGATGACATCGTTCGCCGTGATCAAAAACCGCACCTTGGTATTGGTAGGGATCACCAAAGGCTCGTCGACCTCCAGCAAGTAATGATCGCCTTTGGCCGCCGTGTTGTAGATTTCTTCTTGTGGCGTCGTCAAATTAGAGAAAAAGGCGATATTGTCGCCGGTCTCATCCAAATACTCGTACTTCCACTTCCACTGATGTCCCGTTATCAGCACGTCGAGCTCCGCCTCGTCGTTGTCATACACCTCTAACAACGTCGACGTTGCGGGGACCGCCATAGCGATCAAAATCAAAAACGGGACGACCGTCCAAGCAATTTCCACCTTGGTGCTTTCGTGGAACTGCGATGCCTCGTGCCCGCGTGACTTGCGGTGCGCGTAGATGGAGTAAAACATCACCGCAAAAACCGCGACGCCGATCACCACACAGATCCACATAATCAACATGTGAAGCTCAAAGATGTCTGCGCCAATCTCGGTGACACCGGGCGACATGTTGACCTGATTTTGTGCCGCCGCAAGCGACGCAAACAATGCCAAAGGCACCCCTGAGAAGATTCTTCCCATCGCGTGCGTACTCCAATTTTTGATGTGGCGCCGAACCCCGAGCCACAAAGGGGTGAACAAAAGCGCGGGGATTATAACGAAGTTACAAGAAAATACATGGGCAGAACTGCACAGCCAGCCCAGAATGCAGTGGGTTTGACGTCGCCTTTCTAAAAAACAATGCTTTTAGTGAATCCGCTACATGATTACAGGTTATAACGGACAGAAAATCAGCCGGTCAGTCGTCAATGAGTTTGACCGGGTCCGAGGGGGTCTCGACACGCCTTGCCGCCGCCCGTGTGACGCGAGTGGCCGGCAGATCAGCCGGTGCAACGGGGCGCGCCTCGACGTATCCACATGCCACGCAGCGACGCTCATCGGCACCCATGTCGATCACAATACGATCTTGTTCCTGACAGCTCGGGCAGACGGCACCGGCGACAAAGCGGGGCCGTTGATTGGTGTCAGGCTGAGAATCAGACATACTCACGTCGCCTTATCAAGGACGTCATAGTGTAACAAGTTCAATCGGCACAGGAGGCCAAGGGTGACCCACATTAATTTCAAAGGCGAAGCACACATCCGTGAGGCACTTGGGGTAACACCCAAGCTCGGCGCGCGAGTGCTGATTGACCCTACCGCTGTCGTCATGGGTGACGTCTGCCTCGGTGACGATGCCAGCGTGTGGCCTCACGCCGCGATGCGAGGTGACGTGCAGATTATCCGCATTGGCGCGCGCACCAACATCCAAGACGGCACCGTATTACATGTCACCCATGAGGGCCCGTATAACCCCGACGGATATCCACTGCACATCGGCGAGGATGTCACGGTAGGACACCGAGCACTGCTGCATGGTTGCACCGTGGGTGATCGCGTTTTGGTCGGGATGGGCGCCATTATTATGGACAGAGTCGTCGTAGAAGACGAGGTGATGATCGCGGCAGGCTCACTGGTCACACCCGGGAAGGTGCTCCGCAGCGGGCACCTATATGCAGGAAGCCCTGCACGCGAGGTCCGCACCCTGTCCGAAAGCGAGCAGCGGTTCCTTCAATACAGCGCCGATGGTTATGTCTCACTGAAGCAGCGATACCTCGACAGCAGCAGCTAGGACTCAACCCCCCGACTCGGCGCGTAGCGACGAGACCACTGACGGGGTCTCTGGATATTCACCACGCCAGAGGAAAAAACTTTCTGCTGCCTGCTCAACCAACATACCCAAACCATCCATGACCTCGGCGACGCCCTGTTCCCTCGCCCACGCCATAAAAGGGGTCGGTGCCCGCCCGTAAGCCATGTCATAACCTCGACACTGTGGCGCAAATATCATCGAGCTCGATAAAGCGGGCATTTCATTACTCAGGCCCGTGCTGGTGCCATTAATCACCACATCCCAGGCTACTAAAGGCACATCGTGGTAACCGCCGCCCGAGACTGCTATCGCATCGGAACTCCAGCGCTCGGCTAATTGCTGGGCGCGCTCGGGGGTCCGATTCGCCACAAATACGCATTGCGGTGCCTCAGCTAGTAGGGCGGGTAGCACCCCCCGAACAGCCCCACCTGCACCCAGTATGAGAATGCGCGCATCGTGCAAAGGCCAGCCAGCATTGACCGTCATATCGGTCACGAGTCCTCTACCGTCAGTATTATCCGCAATGATATCGCCCGCCTCGTCGCGCATTAAAAAATTGGCAGCCTCTGCCGCCTGAGCACGCGGGGAAGCCTGATTTGCCAGCGCAAAAGCACGTGTTTTAAACGGCAGCGTCACATTAAGACCGTGGCCCCCTTCGTCGAAAAACTGATGGACCCACTGCTCAAACAGATCTACCTCCACCAGCGCTGTCCGGTAATCGATCGCCTGGTTCGTTTGCTGCGCAAAAGCCGTGTGGATGGCCGGCGATAAGCTATGGCCAATCGGGTTACCGACGACAGCAAATCGATCACGAAAGGTTTGCGTGCTGGTCATAACCCTCCCTGAGCACTCAAGCGGTTAACGATCGGTGACACACGGCCGCAATAACCGGTCATGCGTTCTGCGTCAGCCCTGCAACACCAAGCCAATCGCGTGGCGGCAGAAAATCACTCATCAGCCGCGCCTCTGGCGTGCCCTCACTGGGCGTCAAGCCATACTCCCAGCGCACCAAGGGAGGCAGTGACATCAGTATGGCCTCCGTTCGCCCGTTGGTTTGCAGACCAAATAGAGTGCCGCGGTCGTGTACTAGATTAAATTCGACGTAGCGCCCGCGACGATAAAGCTGCCACTGTCGCTCTGCTTCAGTCCACGGCATGTCTTTGCGCCGCTCAAGGATGGGAGCGTAAGCATTCAGAAAACCGTCGCCCACACTGCGCATAAACGCGAAGGTTTGATCAAACCCCCACTCGTTCAGATCATCGTAAAAGAGCCCCCCAATACCCCGAGGTTCCTGCCGGTGCGGGATGTAAAAGTAATCATCACACCACTGTTTGAATCGGGGGTAGATCTCCTCCCCAAACGGATCACAGGCGGCTTTCGCCTGTGTGTGCCACGATACGGCGTCTTCTTCATAGCCATAATAGGGCGTCAAATCAAAACCGCCCCCCATCCACCAGACAGGCTCTGCACCAGGTTTTTCCGCCATAAACATGCGTACGTTGGCATGCGACGTAGGGGCATGGGGGTTGCGAGGATGAATCACCAAGGAAACGCCCAACGCGCGGAAGCTTCTACCCGCCAACTCGGGGCGATGCTGCGTCGCCGAAGCGGGCATTGCTGACCCCACGACATGGGAGAAATTAACCCCCCCTTTTTCAATCACTTCGCCATCCGCTAAGACACGACTCACACCGCCCCCACCCTCTGGACGATCCCAGGACTCCGTCTTAAAAACCGCGCTCTGATCGATCAACTCTAGACGCTCACAAATGCGACGCTGCAAGGTCGTGAGATAGGTCTCTACAGCCGATACATCCATCGGGCTCTCCTTGTGCTGGCTAAGGTCGGACAATAGTGCCATCTCCTATGCGGCGAATCGTTGACGGTTTACCCGCTTGCTCAAGCCGCCCCGGCAGTACCGGTAACGTTACCCCAAAGTGTCGCCGCAATGCCCACAAATAATGAGGGGGCGGTAATCCCGCCGGATTGGCACTGGTTGACACCAGTGGCCCACCAAAGGACTCGCTCAACCGTCTGAGCGGTAGCGCGGACGTGACGCGAATCGCGACGTCACGACTCTCCCCTGTTATCCAGTCCGGGAAAACCCCGTGATTGGGCACCAACCAAGTGTTAGGGCCAGGCCAGGATGCGCGCAACCGGTGACGCTCGTCCGGCGACAGGTATGACAGAACCTCATCAAACATCGCCGCATTAGCGGCCACCACAATGAGCCCTTTTTGCACCGAGCGCAGTTTAAGGGTCAATAGATCTGCAACCGCGGCCTCGCTGTAAGGGTCGCAACTGAGTCCCCAAACCCCCTCCGCAGGGCACGCTACGACCCCACCACGCTCCAAAACAGACCGGAGCAACGGTAGGCGCCATTGCGCATAAAGCGGGGCTTGATGCAGTGGGTCCATAATCGTCGCTAACGTGTCAAACCGCTATTTTACCGCACGCTGTGGGTAGGGAGCCAACGCACTTTTCAGCGCGTCGCACCGTAACCTTTTGCCCCCCTCTGTATCCAGCCTTGTACTTCCAGACCAGACAAGCACGCTAAACAACGATCCATATCCCAATTCAGTCGCAGGGCTAGGGCCTCTGCCGGGTGAGATTCGCGCCCTAGTAACGAGAGTACTGCCCGCTGATCCAGCGACAAGGCTGGGGGCTGTGCCGGCACGGCGGTGGCGTTATACCCCGCCGAATGGGTCATCCATTGAGGTGGCATCGCGATATTTAAGCAGTGAGCGAGGTCCTCTGGCGACTGAATGAGCGTGGCACCCGCATCGAGAAGATATCGACATCCCGCCCCTTCGGGGTGATAGATCGACCAAGGTAATGTCATCACGTCGCGACCCTGATCGGCTGCAGCCGAGGCGGTGATCAGCGTCCCGCTCGGCCGCCCAGCCTCAATCACCAACGTCGCGGTACTGAATCCCGATAAGGTCCGATTGCGACGATGAAAATGATGCTTCCTTGGCGGAGTGCCCAGCGGAAACTCACTAATAACGGCACCGGCCTTCGCAATATTCGCTGCCAATTGGCGATGTCTCGATGGGTAGATCTGATCGAGACCCGAGGGCAACACCGCGATCGTCTTACCGTTTGCCGACAGTGCCGCTTGGTGCGCAATCCCGTCGATACCGAGCGCCAAGCCACTCACGACCGTCAGACCTAGCGCGATGGCCGCACGGGTCAAGTCCATTGCTGCGCGTTGCCCATCTAAGGAGGGCTTACGCGTTCCCACCACAGACAGTGTGGTGCTGTTAAGGCTATCCAGGTCTCCCTGCACGAAGAGAAACGGAGGGCGATCATTGCACTCAGCCAACAGCGGCGGATAAAGGGGATCGCGTGTCGTCACAAGAAACAGTGGGGACGATTTTGGCAGGCAGCGCAGCAGTTGATTGGGAGACGCGTTGTCGATCACCCGCTGTAAAGCTGCCCATTCTGCAGGGCCATTGTGCACACCACTGTTCACTCCACTGTCCAAAACACGATTAATATCGCTTTCGCCCAGTATCAAGTCCGGTGTCGGCCAACGCTGTAGCACCTGGTCAAGCCAACCAGCGCCACGCTCGATCATTTGCGTGAGCGCAATCCAGCGCGCGTCAGCCTGAGCGTCCAGCCCGAGTTGGTGTGCCATAAAAGCTCCTCAATCTACGAACTACAACCCTGTTCGAATACCACACTGCACCAGCGAGTAATGCTGAGATCGGCTGTATTAAGGATTCCTCAGGGTGTCGCCGACCGCTAACGGCCGGCTGGCCTCCATCACCAGCCCAAAGCTGGCACGCTCAAACACGGCAAAAACCATTAACACCCCGGCCCGACGATCGGGCAGGTGCACAGACTCGGCCGTCAACGGGTCCTCTACTGGGGGCAATCGTTGCTGAATCACCAGTACATCGCCCTTGCGCAACGACTCTCGTGCGCCACGATTGATCGCAACAATGTCCAGTGCGCCGATCTGCGCCATACCGCTGGCCACTGCAATCATTTGTGCATTGTCAATCAACACGGCAGGCACCTGGGGGTGATACGCCGCTTGAACCATTTCCTCCTCGGCAGGCAAAAGGCGATCGCCCAGACGAATTTCTTGTCGCGCTTGCGTCACCACCAGCGCACTCAGGCCCTCTGAACTCAGTCCGCTGTTTACGCTGGCCCGTCCAATATCACTCGCAAAGATACCGAGATCCTCCTCTGTCAGCGGGTCACTCAGCGCCGCGACCTGCCGCACCAAGTGATAGGTGCCTGTGTTGCGTTCAAGACCCGTGCTGTAGAGGGTGTCCCCAACGCTACTGAGGAGCCGGCCTGCGTCACTCGCCACCACATACGGGGCGCGCGCTAGCGCGGCAGACTCCACCACGCGATGCTGCCGCAAAAAAGGGGCAATTTGTGCTTGAGGAATAGCGGGTATGGCCGCCTGCAGCGGGCCGCGACGCAGAGTCGGCGATAACGTCACATCGCCTTGCTCTGCTGCTTGAAGTGTCGGCGTTTCATGCTGCCAAACAAGGCTCAAGACATCGCCAGGCTCGATCGCGTGAGGGTCTTCTATGTGTTCATTGCTCACCCACAGATCTTGCCACTGCCATGGATCTCGCAAAAACAGGGATGCAATACCCCATAACGTATCGCCGGCCTGCACGGTGTAGTGCTCGGGCGCATTCGTGTTCAGCACCAACGGTGGGTCCGCGGGCGCCGCGTCGAGCCGCCCGATTGGCATGAGTAGGGTCATCAACAAGCCAGCACGCCCTAGGCGCCCGACTTTCTGTTGCAGCATCGCAATCCGTTTGCTTTTTGCCAAGGCTTCCACTCCATTGGATTCCGCGCGGCTCAATCCGTTGAGAAGCACCCCATCTGCAATCCATGCAGATCAGTGCCATCGCGGTATACTGTCAGTGTGCGAGGCTGTCGAGCACAGGGCAAGACCAAATCCGAACACTTTTCTACGCTGACGAACACGCTTCGAACCGGAATCACCCAGCATGGCGCTACTTCAAATCCTCGAATTTCCTGACCCAAGACTGCGCACACGGGCACTACCCGTGGACCAAGTCACTGAGCGTATCCAAAGGCTGATCGATGATATGTTCGAGACCATGTATGCCGCACCCGGGATCGGGTTGGCAGCCAGCCAAGTCGATGTGCACGAGCGCATCATCGTCATAGACTTATCCGATGACCACTCAGCTCCACGGGTCTTCATCAACCCAGAGATCACCGTGATTGACGAGGATTTAGGTTCCTATGACGAAGGTTGTCTATCCGTGCCGGGTTTTTATGAAACAGTTCAGCGTCCCAAAATCGTTGCTGTGAACGCCTTGGATCGCGACGGGCATCCCTTTACTGAGGAGCTAGACGGCCTAATGGCTATCTGCCTGCAACACGAGATCGATCACCTTGAGGGAAAGCTATTCGTCGACTACCTCTCGGCATTAAAGCGGCAACGCATTCGCGGCAAACTGGTTAAAGATCAAAAGCGTCGCGACGACTAGATGACCTCGCCACTCAATATCATTTTTGCAGGCACGCCTGAATTTGCCGCAGCGCATCTCACCTACCTGATAAAAGGGCCCCATCGCATCGTCGCTGTGTTGACCCAGCCAGATCGGCGCGCAGGTCGTGGTAAACGACTTCAGCCATCCGCTGTCAAATCAGTGGCGCTCGCCGCAGGCATTCCACTTTGGCAACCTGACACGCTGAAAGATCCGGCAAGCGAGGCACAACTAGCCTCTTACGGTGCGGATGTCATGGTAGTCGTCGCCTACGGATTGATGTTACCTGCAGGCATATTGGCGATACCTCGTATCGGCTGTATTAATGTTCATGCATCGCTATTGCCTCGATGGCGCGGCGCGGCGCCAGTGCAACGAGCCATCGAGGCTGGGGATCGTAAAACCGGGGTCAGCATTATGATGATGGAGCCCGGCCTTGACACAGGACCCGTCCTGTTGCGTCGCGAAGTCACTATTACCGGCGACCATACCGCCGGCACACTGCTGGCCGATCTTGAGGGGGTAGGGACACAAGCGCTCACGGACTGTCTCATGGACATTGCGTCGCGACTCCTAACCGCACAAGTGCAGGACGAACAACAGGTGACTTATGCAAGGAAGATCGATAAAGCCGAAACCGCCATCGACTGGAGTCTCAGCGCCGTTGATATCGATCGTAAAGTCCGTGCGCTACTGCCCTCACCCGGCTGCTATACGTTGCTAAACGGTGATCGATTTAAGGTGTGGGCGGCACACGCCCTTCATCAGTCGCACGGTGCTGCCACCGGTGAGATTATGAGCGCCAATAGCGACGGGCTGAGCGTCGCCTGTGGAAAGGGTGTGCTCGTCATTACGGAGGCGCAAATGCCCGGCGGCACACCACAAACCGTGACAACGCTGCTGAATGGCCATCAAGACAAACTAACGCCTGGCAAGCGATTCGCCTTTGCCGGCCAAGTCGATCATGTCTAGCGCGCGCCAAGTGGCAGCCGACATCATCGGTCGTGTTCTGAATGGGGAGTCTTTGAATCAGCTACTCCCGGCGGCATTGGATGCAGTCGCTGACGGCCAGAGGCCACTGTGTCAGGAATTAGTCTACGGTACGCTCAGAGAGTGGCCCATGCTTCAGGGCATTATCGACCGCTTTGTCAAAAAACCACTTCGAAAAAAAGATCATGACGTGCTCGCCTTACTCGGCAGCGCGCTGTACGAATTCACTCAACTCAGCACCCCAAAGCATGCCGTAGTTTCAGAAACCGTCAACACCGTTCGCCTCATGAAAAAACAGTGGGCATCCGGATTGGTCAACGGCGTTTTGCGGTCCTTTCAGCGCGCGGAGTCACTATCTGCTATCGACTTGGCGCCAGCGCAACGGAGAGCGTTACCGAGCTGGCTTGATACGGTGATTGGGCAAGAATACAACGACCACTTAGAGGCCATTGCGGAGGCATCACGTCACCGCCCCCCCATGACACTCCGCGTCAATCAAATCCACAGCGAACGAGACGCTTACCTCAGCTTATTAACAGACGCTGGGCTTTCGGCTCACCCCCTCGATCATCTGTGTAATGGTATTACGCTGCAACAACCCGTTGATGTGACGGCCCTGCCAGGCTTTTCCGATGGGCTAGTCAGTGTTCAGGACGGCGCGGCACAACGCGTCGTTGATCTCATCAACCCGCAGCCCGGTGAGCGGATTCTTGATGCCTGCGCAGCACCCGGTGGAAAAGCCTGCCACCTCTTAGAGCGCCAACCCGGCCTGAAAGAGTTAGTCGCTTGTGATGCGAGTCCGAGTCGTTTGCAGCGGATTGTGGAAAACAGCAAACGGCTGGGCCTAAACCCAACCGTTGTCGAAGCAGACGCGCGCGCGCTACCTGCTAACCTGTCATCGCCGGGGTTCGATGCCATTTTGGCAGATGTGCCTTGCTCGGCCACGGGTGTGATGCGCCGCAATCCAGACATCAAAATCTTGCGCCGAGCGGCTGATATCAGTCAGTTTGCGGAACAACAGTTAGCTATTTTGCAAGGGCTATGGCCGGCGTTAAAACCAGGCGGACGACTGCTCTACGTGACCTGCTCAATACTCGATGCTGAAAACGATGGCGTCGTCAAAGCATTTACTCAACAACACAACGTTGATATCACGCCGATTGTGATGGAGCGAGGCATCGCGCGGGACTGTGGTTGGCAAGTGATGCCCGAGGTAGAAGGGGGTGACGGTCTCTACTTTTCGTTACTGTGCAAACCGGCAGATTAATCACCTCGCATCACCCGCAACGTGAGTAATCCACATGGCGTGGTGGGTTTGACATAGTTTAAGGTGTGCTCGAGTCGCTGAGAGGGCCCAGGGGTCGATGAAAATCATTATCCTCGGAGCAGGTCAGGTGGGGGGGACGCTCGCAGAGCACCTCGCCGACGAGCAAAACGATATTACCGTTGTCGACGAACGGGCGGCGACGCTGAAGCGGCTGCAAGAGCGGCTGGATATCCGCACGGTATTAGGTAACGGCGCCCATCCCTCAACGCTCATGAACGCAGGTGCTGACGATGCCGATATGCTCATCGCAGTCACCGATAGCGATGAAATCAACATGCTGGCCTGTTCAGTGGCCTTCACGCTGTTTCGCACCCCGACCAAAATCAGTCGAGTGAGGTCTACCGACTATTTATCGAAGCACACCGCTTTGTTCGCCTCTGGCGCCATTCCAGTTGATGTAATCATTGGCCCGGAACAGCTCGTCACCCGCAATATTGAGCAACTCATTGCCAATCCCGGGTCGCTTCAAGTCCTTGATTTTGCCGAGGGCCGGATTCGGCTCGTCGCAGTCAGGGCGGTGGAGGGAGGCCCCATTGTCGGTCGAGAGCTACAAGAAATTCGCGAACACATGCCGCGAGTGGATACCCGGGTTGCCGCTATTTTTCGGCGTCTCGGTGACCCGATCATTCCAGAGGGCTCCACCGTTGTCGAACCGGATGACGAAGTCTTCTTTATCGCAGCGCGAGAACATATTCGTGAGGTCACCGCCGAACTACGGGACATCGATAAGCCCTATCACCGCATCATGATTGCCGGCGGTGGCAACATCGGTGCGACGCTAGCGGGTCGACTGGAAAAGCAGTATCAAGTAAAAGTAATTGAGCGATCCTATGAAAGATGTCGAACGCTATCGGATTTGTTAGAGGACAGCATCGTGTTACACGGCAGTGGCAATGAACCCATGCTGTTGCGGCAGGAGAACATTGAAAATACCGATGTGTTTTGCGCGCTCACCGATAACGATGAATCCAATATCATGATGTCGATGCTAGCCAAACGCTTAGGTGCTAAAAAAGTCATCACGCTGATCACGAATTCAGCCTATGCGGATTTAATCGGTGAAGAAATTGACATCGCCATTTCACCGCAGCAAATCACCATCAGCAGTCTCTTGGCACATGTTCGCCGCGGCGATATCAGCGCCGTTCACTCTCTTCGCCGTGGTGCGGCTGAAGCCATTGAACTCACGGCGCACGGTGATGCGCGCTCTTCTAAAGTGGTCGGCCAGCGTCTTGACGCACTAAAACTGCCATCAGGTGTCACGGTCGGTGCCATTTTGCGTGGTGATGATGTGTTAATTGCACATGGCAACGTCGTCGTCGAAGCGAACGACCACGTGATTCTGTTTTTGACTGACCGCACGCAGATTTCCGCCGTGGAAAAGCTTTTTGCAGTGGGCTTTGGCTTTATCTAATGCAGTTTGCGATGGCTTTCAAAATTATCGGTGTGCTGCTGATATTGTTCAGCAGCGCAATGCTGCCCTCGCTGTTTTTATCATTAGTCAGCCAAGACGGAATCGAATCGGCCTTTGCGATTGGCTTTGGTGCAACACTGGCGGCAGGCATACTGCTGTGGCTGCCGAATCGGCTTCTGCGTCGGGATCTCAACATCCGCGATGGCTTTCTAGTGACCGCCTTATTTTGGATTGTTCTAGGATTATTTGGCGCTATTCCCCTGTGGATCACACCACAGCTCAGCCTATCCCCCGTCGCTGCTATTTTTGAATCGATATCGGGGCTAACCACGACAGGTGCAACGGTCATCACGGGCCTCGATGCACTGCCTCAGTCAATCTTGCTCTATCGGCAGTTACTCCAATGGCTGGGCGGTATCGGCATTATCGTTTTAGCCGTGGCAATACTCCCAATGCTAGGCATTGGTGGCATGCAGTTATACCGTGCAGAAAGTGCGGGACCTTCCAAAGATCGTAAGCTCACACCGCGCATTACTAGCACCGCAAAAGCGCTTTTTGGTATCTATTTACTGCTCACCGTAGCGTGTGCACTGAGTTACTTTGCCGCTGGGATGTCGCCGTTTGATGCGCTGTGTCATGCCTTTTCAACGGTCGCGATCGGCGGGTTTTCGACCCACGATGCGAGCTTAGGTTACTACGAAGAACACGGTATTTTGTTAGTGAGTTCGTTATTTATGCTGTTCTCAGCGATCAATTTCGGCCTGCACTTTGTGGCATTGCAACGCCGTACTGCGCGGGTTTATGCGCGCGATTCCGAAACCGCTTTTTTCATCACCGTGATCGCGCTCGCCACCGTCGTCACCTGCAGCTTGTTACTGACTACCGAAACGCTGGGCGTAGAAGACAGCCTCATACATGGCGTTTTTCAAACGGTTTCCATCGCCACAACAACAGGGTTTACCACCCAAGACTTCTCAGTATGGCCCCTGTTTTTACCCATCCTGTTATTAATGCTGAGCTTTATGGGAGGGTGCGTCGGGTCAACAGGGGGCGGCATGAAGGCGATGCGAATCTTGCTGATATTCCGCCAAGGTATGCGAGAACTTCGGCAACTCCTACACCCCAATGCCGTTATTCCACTCAAGCTGGACGCGCGGAGAGTCCAGACAGAAGTCATCAGCGCGGTCTGGAGTTTTTTCGCCGTTTATATGTTTTGTTTTGTCATGATTTGGCTGGCATTGCTGGCCACTAATCTCGATTTTATTTCCGCGTTTTCAGCCGTTGTCGCGACCATGAATAACTTAGGACCCGGCTTGGGCGAAGTATCCGGCGATTACGGATCTGTCAGTGAAATAGGGAAATTGATCTTGTGCCTAGCGATGCTCATGGGACGATTAGAGGTGTTCACCTTGCTGGTGTTATTCACCCCCGCATTTTGGCGTCATTGATAGATGACCCACGCCGCTACTTTAAGCCTCGTGATTCTTGAATGACCTCATAAGCAGCGGTGATCTCTTGGGCCCGCTCGGTACCCACCCGCAGTAACTCGTCAGGCACGCCCTCCGCGATCAATTTATCCGGGTGGTTTTCACTCATCAACTTTCGATATCGACGCTTAATCTCCGCGGGGGTGGCATCGGCTTGCAAACCCAGCGCAGCGTAAGCGGTATGCAATGCGGTTGATGCGCTGCCCTGCCCAGAGCGGCGATAGTCCGACTGTGATGAATGGCGTTGCTGAAACTGTGCTTGCGCGTTTGCCATTGAAATCAGTTGATCCACTTCACGTTGTGGCAGTGAGAGCAGCGCCGCCACTTGATACAAAGCCCCGCGCTCGTGATCCGAAAAGGTGCCGTCGGCAAGGGCAATGCCGATCAAAAATGCCATTAACGTATGTTGCGCCTGCCTCCGCGGCCCTAAACATTCGGTGAAGCGCGCTACCGTCGGGGCGGGATCAAAACCAGACGAGGACCCCGCCTTAAAGTGATCAATCGCATTACGGCGTTGCACCGCCGTCAGTCTGAGTTGCATGAATAGCGATTCGGTCTGTGCCACCTCGGCCTCCGAAACCCGCCCGTCCGCTTTGGCAACGAATCCTAATAAGGTGAAGGTGGTCTCAAAAAACTGCGTCCGCATCATGGGGATCGCTTCAGGGCCAGACAACTGCAACGCGCGCCATAAGCCTCGATCAAAAGCGTGGCCCAACACCAAACCAAATAATAAGCCGGCAGGACCAAAGGCAAAAAAACCAATGGCACCCGCTATGCACTTGCCGATAATCCTATTCATGGTGACACCCTAATCTCATCGATAAGCGGTGAATTGAGCCAATCGTAATGATCGATCGGACCGGGCGGACGGCAACGAAACCGCTTGTACTGCCACTGATATTGCGCTTCGTTACCGGCGATCAGATTCTCAACCCCACGGTTGATTGCCGTCAAAGCCTGCAACGGGTCATCGCTATAAACGCCGTTCTCGGTTGCCCGGTAAATCGCGCGAAAGCCCGTTGGGGTGCGGAGCACCGTGCCCATAACCGCCGCCGCACCTGATCGCTTGATGAGGTTGTAGGCCAGTGTGGCAGTAAAGCAATCCACACCAAAAAAAGGCGCATTGAGTCCTGCCTTGTCGTCTTTAGGGACCTGATCAGGCAAGATCCCCGTAATACCGCCGCGGCGAACAGACCGAACCAGCTCGGCAATGCCGCGTGGGGTGGTGGGGACCAACCGACCCCCTGTGCGCTGTCGACCTTGATGCACGAGTTGATCCACCTTCGTCAACGCCAAGGGCTCATACAGCGCAACTAAATCTCCGAGCGTCGCAAGGTGCATCCCCAACAACTCCCAGTTACCCAAATGCGGGCCCAACACAATGACACCCCGGCCAGAGGCTAGTGGCTCGGTAACTGCCTCAACCCCCTCGACCGTTAACATGGCAGAGGTTGTCGACCACGCACGGGACCACAACGGGCCAATTTCGGTCATTAATTCCGCCGTCGATTGCACGCTTTGACGGGCCACTGCCCGCCGGGTCTCTGGGGCCCAGTCAGGGTAGGCCAGTTCAAGATTGCGAATAGCGACGCGGCGCATCCTCGTATTGAACCGGTACAAGACACTGCCCACTCCCCTACCGAACGCTCGTGACCAACGAATCGGAATGATTCGCGTCACAGTCATCAACACTCTCACGAGCGAGATCACCGTCCATTCCAGCCAAACGGGTTTTGATGTCACAGCCATAGCAATACGAAGGCTCAGTAAGATCCACATTGGGAAAGCTTATTATGGCGCGCACAACGCAGTTATACTAATGCTTGTCTTTCGTTTTAGGTTATTTCCCGTGGGTCCCCCAACTTTTCAAGATATCATCCTGCGCTTACAGAACTATTGGGCCGGTCACGGCTGCGTTGTGCTGCAACCGCTGGACATGGAAGTGGGCGCAGGCACGTTTCACCCCGCCACCTTTTTACGCGCATTGGGGCCAGAAAATTGGAATGCGGCATACGTGCAACCCAGCCGGCGACCTGCCGACGGTCGCTATGGCGAAAACCCGAACCGTTTACAACATTACTATCAGTTCCAAGTCGTCATGAAGCCGTCGCCATCCGATTTTCAAGCGCTTTACCTGGGCAGTCTTTATGCGCTGGGTGTAGACCCGCTGATACACGATATACGCTTCGTTGAAGATAACTGGGAGTCACCCACGCTAGGCGCGTGGGGTTTAGGGTGGGAGGTCTGGTTAAATGGCATGGAAGTCAGCCAGTTCACCTATTTCCAGCAGGCGGGCGGACTAGAATGCTACCCGGTAACCGGCGAGCTGACCTATGGCATCGAGCGAATCGCTATGTATTTGCAAGGGGTCGAATCAGTCTATGACCTCGTCTGGGCAGAGACCCCTGCGGGGCCTGTCACCTACGGTGATGTCTACCACCAAAACGAGGTGGAGATGTCGACGTTTAATTTTGTAGAGGCCGATGTCGAGAACTTATTCACCCAGTTCGCCTTTTATGAGCAGGAGGCGATCCGCTTAGCCGATAAGCAGCTACCCCTCCCCGCCTATGAGCAAGTGATGAAGGCATCTCATACCTTTAATTTGTTGGACGCGCGACACGCTATCGGCGTGACCGAGCGGCAACGCTATATCTTACGGGTCCGCACGCTGGCAAGAGCGGCAGCAGAAGCCTATGTTGCCGCGAGAGCCGCTCTCGGTTTCCCTCAGGCAGATCCTGACCTTGCCGCCGCCGCATTAGCGCAACTCAACGCTGCGAAGGAGCCTACCTCATGAGCACCGCTGATTTGCTCTTTGAATTGGGAACAGAAGAACTGCCCGCGGGAGAGATTGAGCCACTCGTGACAGCTTTGTCAGCGGGTATCAGGAATGGTTTAACAGAGCACGGACTGCCTTTTGCGCACGCCCATTGCTTCTCTACCCCACGCCGACTGGCGGTGTTGATCACCGAGGTCACACTCAAAGGCCCCGACATCGAACGGACCGTCGTCGGTCCGCCTGCCTCTGCCGCGCGCAACGAAGCAGGCGGCTGGACCAAGGCGGCTGAAGGATTCGCTCGCAAACAAGGCGTCACCCTCGATGCCCTAGTCGTCAGGGAGGAACAAGGTGTTGAACGGATCGTTGCCAACATTGCCCAAGTGGGTGTCGAGGCAGCGTCCGTTATCCCGGATATCGTCAGCGCCGCTGTCAACGCCCTGCCCGTATCCAAGCGGATGCGTTGGGGACGCACCCGGTATGATTTTTTACGACCTGTTCAATGGCTGGTGCTCCTGCTGGGAGACACGATCCTCCCGCTTGAACTATTTGGACGAAGCAGTGGTCGTGAAAGCAGGGGCCACCGTTTTCACGCCAACCACTCGGTGAGTATTGCGGCGCCGCGTGATTACTCGGCAGCATTACATCAAGCAAAGGTGATAGCGGATGTCGATGAGCGCCGTGCGCGAGTTGCAGAGCAAGTATCTCAGCTCCAGGGTAAAGGGGAGCAAGTTGCGTTATCTCAGGAATTGCTCAGTGAAGTCACCGGTCTGGTCGAATGGCCTGTCGCACTGCGCGGCAGCTTTGATAAAAGCTTCCTTGACGTGCCCTCTCAAGCACTGATTTCCGCGATGAAAACACACCAAAAGTATTTTCATATCACCGATCAGGAGACCGGTGCGCTGCTGCCTGCGTTTATCACCGTCGCCAATATCGAGAGTCAACAACCCTCAGAGGTCATCGCCGGCAACGAACGCGTGATCCGGCCCCGACTCAGCGACGCCGCCTTTTTCTTTGCCAATGATAAGCGCTCGACGTTGTCATCAAGGCAAGACCGCCTCAGTAGTGTCGTCTTTCAACGCCAGCTGGGGAGTCTGCTCGACAAGACGCATCGCATGGAAACATTAGCGGCAAGACTGGCTGACGCCACAGGCGCGGACCACGATGTCACCACGCGCGCAGCAGCACTCGCCAAATGCGATCTGGTGTCAGAGATGGTGCTCGAGTTTCCTGAACTGCAGGGCATAGCCGGCGCACATTATGCTCGGCACGACGGTGAACCGGATCGAGTCGCTCACGCTATCGAGGAGCATTACTATCCGCGGTTCGCCGGCGACGCCTTGCCTTCCTCTCCGGAAGCGACGGCAGTGGCCTTGGCCGATCGCCTCGATACATTAGTCGGCATTTTTGGCGTCGGTCAGCCACCAACAGGCTCTAAAGATCCCTTTGGACTTCGACGCGCAGCATTAGCCATTATCCGAATGCTCATCGACTGTGATCGTCCTTTATCCCTCGATAGCCTGTTGGAGAGTGCCTGCGCTCAGCACAGCGCGACCTTGGCGCCCGATACAGCCGATCAAGTCTTGCACTACATGCTGGAACGGCTCGATAGCTGGTACGAAAGCCAATCTATTCACGTAGAGGTGGTGCGCGCCGTATTGGCGGTGGAAAGCCGGCATCTTCATGATATCGATCTGCGGATCAAAGCATTGGCCGCATTTGCCGAAACCGACACGGCGCAGCAACTCGCGGCTGCCAACAAACGTGTGGCCAATATACTCGCTAAAACCAGCGAACAGGATGTGGCGCCACCCGATTCATCGCTATTTCAAGAGCCGGCTGAGCACACCCTCCACAACGCCGTTATCAATGCGGGACAGGCGCTCACACCGCTGATCAACGCGCGCGACTATCGAGCCGCACTGGAACAACTGGCAACACTGCGGGCACCGGTGGACGATTTCTTTGAGTCGGTCATGGTGAACGCCGAGAACCCCACTGAGCGGCTCAACCGGTTG
>CAJQKG010000154.1 GCA_905478845.1 uncultured Luminiphilus sp. | reverse complement strand
GGGAGTGCCTAGCGACCCTCACGTCCGTTACCCACCAGTGCAATCCGGATAGGCTAGTTAGCGCACTAGCGGGTAGCTGATTCTGGTTACTGCCGGGGGAGGTCATTCGTACCGACTCTAGGCATGAGTCAACATGAGGCGTGAGTCAAATGCGCCCCCCATAGCGAGGGCGCTCCTGGGCTGACGGTGTTTATCGTCGCCTGCGGATGTCCATCAGCGTGCTCAGCTGCTGCTGGAATCGTGATCTGGCATCAGCGCTATTAAAACCTCTAGCGTTCCCCCATGCAGGCGTCCAGCTAACGGAGCTACTTTGTAGAACATCGTTGTTACCGGTTTGATCTGCGACGATCGGCAGATCCTGGTTCTTACCCACAATCACGCCGGAAGTGCGGGCACCCAAGAGGATGTCAGTGGTCGCTTTCGAAGCAGCAAAGTTGTTGGCGACGATAGCCCAGCCCGACACGTTACCTCCCACATAGCCACTTGCCGAAGAGCCACTCCTGAGGTCTACCCATGCTCCTGCTTTGCCCGAGAAGCGATTCCCCGATACCAGACCGTCGTTGGTATCGATCGCCGCTAATCCTGCACCCGCGGTGTTGGCTGAATTGCCGGTGAACGTGTTCGCACTGACTAACATCGTGTGTGCGATGCTGGACCCTTGTTGCCCGGTGAGGATCCCGTATCCCGCAGAAGAGGCGCCGGCATCGTTGAATCTGTTGCTTTTCAGGGTTGTGCTGTTCTTATTGGGCGATTTGGATGTGCTGGCAATAAACACGGCCGTAGTGCCTAGCCCGGTGCCCGGTGGATACTCGGGTACATCGTTAAAGCTGAAGGTATTGCTCAAGACGGTCGTACTCTGCGCGGCGTCGATAATGGTCAGGGGGAGTCCCACCTTGTCGAAGGTGTTGTAATTGATATCCACCTGTCCGCCCCCAGCCACAGAAGTGATGACGCCGAAGTCCAGTTCAGTCATATCAGATCGATTCACTTTGAGCGTGCCCAAAATGCGCTCATTGTCTGCACTGCAACCGGGAGCTGGCTCCATGAGTACGCCGGTGACAGTATCGAGACCCGACGTGCCAGCCCCGTTGATAACCACCCGATCGACATTGCCAAACGTCGTGCGCTTGTCACACTGTTGAGGGTTGGAGTAGTAAGCGATCACGCTGGCTGAACCGCCGTCACCACAAGGGGAATCAACCGATAGGGTCATGTTTCGGACAGAAGCTGTACCCAGGCGGAACTCAAGTGCGACTCCGAAGGCCCCATCGCAGGAAAGCGAGGAGTCCTGGATCGATACATTAGTATTGACTTTGCCGCCACCTCGGAGGTCTCCAACAAAGCCGGTAACGGCGATGGCACCGATGCTGTAGTCAGGGGAAGTGAGAAACACATCGCGATAGCCGCCGTCGGTTGCTGCATTGAGGGCGCACTGAATGTTCTCGGTGTCATCACCGGAGGCGTCAGCTTCAACCTCGATGGTGCCACCATTGAGCGACACCGCGTTGGGGCAACCGAGATCTTGTGCGTGAGCGAGATGCGTGGCCGTGCTGAACGCGAGCATTAAACTTAGTCTTGAAATAAACGGGATCATCTAAATTTCCTCCATAACTCGGTCCTAATGTAGCGAGGCGAGAGGGGTTTTACCAGCGTTCTAGCGACACTATTCTATGCTGGCTCTTGAGTGAAGTGACGCCATTTGCTGTGAAATTAGTTGATTGGTTGGTTCACAGGTTAACGTACACTCTGCGCATGACACGGCGTGCCCGAAGCCCTGATTCGCGCCACCTAGCACGAGCAGTCTTTTTACCACTTTATTGTCACGCCCTATATCGGCCATAATCGCCGCCACGCGTTTGGGGTAGAGGCGTTAGAGGCAGTGCGCCTTGCCTTGGTTGGATTCAATGTAGCTGAGGACACTAGCCTTCGTCCGCCGCCCCTCCTTGGAGTGGATAGAAGGTAGGGCCTTCTGATGGTCAGTGCGTTGTGAGTGTGTCTGAGTATCGTCATCACGCGTTAGCGCAGATTCGGCCAAAAGTGAGGCTAAACGGGAAGGGTGCTACTCTTCCTAGCGGGCTGATATCAGCCAACAACTGAATTTTTCACGCGGCCTTTGGTAAGGGTCGCCACTGGATTGGAGCTGATATGCCTGTCGTCACCCTACCTGATGGTTCTCACCGTACTTTTGATGCGTCAATTACTGTGCATGATGTTGCCGCAGACATTGGCGCCGGTCTTGCGAAGGCCGCGCTCGCTGGGGTCGTCGATGGTCGCGAGGTCGACACGTCTTATGTCATAAAGGGTGATGTCTCCCTCAGTATTGTGACGGACCGAGACGAAGCAGCGATCGAGATTATTCGGCACTCAACTGCTCATTTGCTGGCGCAAGCCGTACAGCAATTATTTCCAGGGACTCAGGTCACAATTGGTCCGACGGTGGAGGATGGGTTCTACTACGATTTCGCATCGGGTCATAACTTCACGCCTGAGGATCTCGATAAAATTGAGGCGCGGATGATAGAGCTCGCCGCCGACGACTTACCCGTTGAGCGCATTGTGGCGCCGCGCGATAAAGCGATCGAAATCTTCCGCAACATGGGGGAGCATTACAAAGTCCAAATCATCGAAGACTTACCCGAGGACGAGACGATCTCGATTTATCGGCAGGGTGAGTGGATGGATTTGTGTCGCGGGCCTCATGTGCCCAGCACGGGCAAACTACAGGCCTTTAAATTGACCAAGGTGGCAGGGGCTTATTGGCGTGGTGATGCCAATAATCAGCAGTTGCAGCGCATTTACGGTACCGCGTGGCCCAATAAGAAGCAGCTAAAAGCCTACCTGAATCGAATTGCCGAGGCCGAAAAGCGCGATCATCGTAAGATTGCGAAGAAGCTCAATTTGTTTCACACCCAGGAAGAAGCGCCGGGTATGGTGTTTTGGCATCCTGCTGGCTGGACAATTTATCAGACCATCGAGCGCTACATGCGTGAGAAGCAGCACGCTTACGACTACCAAGAGATCAAAACGCCACAAGTCGTTGATATTAGCCTCTGGCAACGCTCCGGCCATGCCGATAAGTTTGCTGAAGGGATGTTTACATTAGAGACTGAGGAGCGCCAGTTTGCGGTAAAACCGATGAACTGCCCCTGCCATGTTCAGGTCTTCAATCAGGGACTCAAGTCGTACCGCGATCTGCCGTTGCGCCTCGCCGAGTTCGGCAGTTGTCACCGCAATGAACCCTCTGGCTCACTGCACGGCATTATGCGCGTCCGCGGCTTTACGCAGGACGACGCCCATATTTTTTGCACAGACGAACAGATACAGCCCGAGGTGTCGCAGTTTATTGACATGTTGCACGAGGTCTATGCGGACTTTGGTTTCAGTGAGGTGATCTATCGCCTGTCGACGAGGCCATCCGAGCGAGTCGGTACCGATGAGGATTGGGATCGCGCTGAGGCGGCTTTGGCTGAGGCGCTGGACGCGCAAGGTTTGCCCTGGGAAGAGTTGCCCGGAGAGGGTGCCTTCTACGGCCCCAAAATTGAGTTCTCTTTAAAGGATTGTATTGGTCGAGTCTGGCAGCTGGGCACGATTCAGGTGGACTTTTCGATGCCGGGTCGTTTGGACGCGCAATATGTTGCGGAGGACGGTAGCCGCAAAATACCGGTGATGCTTCATCGCGCGGTATTGGGCTCGTTTGAGCGTTTTATCGGCATATTGATTGAGCACTATGAGGGTGCGTTTCCCGTTTGGCTGGCACCCCGGCAGGCCGTAGTAGTGAATATCACTGATAAGCAATCGGATTACGCTCGCCAGGTCGCGGCACGTCTTCAAGAGGCGGGTTTTCGCGTCGAGACCGATCTACGCAATGAAAAAATCGGCTTCAAGATCCGCGAGCTGGAAATGGGCAAGGTGCCCTACGTCGTGGTGGTTGGCGATAAAGAGATGGAGTCCGGTAGCGTGTCGGTGCGTGCCCGTCATGGCCAGGACTTGGGCACCCTCTCGCTCGAGGGGTTATTGGAGACGTTAGCGGCAGCGGAAGGGCGCAAGGGTCGCGATCACGCGACCGTGATCACGGATTGATCAGGAGCTAGCAGTGTTCTACCCGTCGCACAGCATGCTCACCTGAGCGGTGCGCCGAGCCGCCTCGTCACCCTTATCGGCATTGACCGGCTGGTTTTTTGTCGTGTGGCAAAGTGTCGCGATGTCCCGATGGTATCGCATGAGTGGCTGCGCTAGGGGTTGATTAACTGGATTGCAAAATTCGACATGAACTCTGCGCAGATTTAAATAGTCCTGCCCTCTCTCGATCGCTGCACAGTGGCCGGGTTCAACACTGTGTTGTGAGCTGATGACCGAGAGCATGCCCTGTTCTCCAAGATCGATCTCGTAGAGGATAGCGGGGAGTGTCTCCGGTGCATCTTGCTCGTCAAGATCATCCCTGCCATCAGTGAGCGATTGGCTTGAGCCTACTGGGTTTGCGAAGGCTATGGCCTCGTTGGCGTCTTCAATGGCGGCCGGTGGTGCGCCCCGCACGATATCAATGGGCAGTTGGGGGTGGTCCCACGCAACGCGGTGGTAAGTCGCCACTACGCCGTATTCAATGCTGGTAATGGGCATGATCTCTGCTGCGAGACTTTGTGTTGCACCCATGTTGGCGAGCAACACAAGCAAGCTAATTGGCTTGATAGCGCTTTGCAGCAACGTAGTTCGGTCGCGGCCACGCAGGTTGCTGAGCGGGTGAATACGATTGGTTTTGCCTAAATTACAGCTGAAAAACATAGTGAAACCCTTGCAGCGCACAGTCCGGAGCAGTATGCCTGAGTGCCCAAGCGCTGGGCACCCCCGCCCACGAGGGCCCCGTATTTTATGCCAACAAATGTCGATTTTGATGCGGAAAGGCTCGTTGGGGTGTGGTATATTTTTTGGCTAACTGCTGCAGCGCAAGCCAGTGCCGTTATGCAAAGGCATGCGCCGTTAAGCAAAGAGAGGCAATCGTAAGCGCTATGGGGCACTCAGTCAGCACCTCAGCCATTTGGGGCGCAAACAGTTTTTCACCCAATCCTGCCTTCACTAGACGTTGCGCGGATGTGGTCGAGTCGGCTGTTTGTGAACATCATTTGACGCCGATGTTGCAGTTGAAGGACGTCGTCACTGTATTCGATGGGCTTTGTGCTGAGTCATATGTCACGATGCTGCGCCTCGCTGAAATTCAGGGCAGGCATTGCGCCGGTTTGATGGTGCCAATGATGGAGGGCGCGGAAACGGTATCTGACGCCCTTAAGGTACTGCTGACCTTTAACTGCCTGCATGCGCAACCGATTTATTGGACACCGAGCGTGCGCGGTGACCATGTGTCATTTGCCATCTGGGTTGATCGACCTGCAGGCGTCACGGTGATGCAGTCTGAGCGGATGGCAGCAATGGGAATGTTGCAGTTTTGTGCCGGTTTTTCCGATCTGCTTGGCGATATCTTTAAGCCAACGGTCCTGCGTTTTAAGCCATCGCAGGTCGGTGCTGACTGGCCGAGTCAGTTTATGGGCATACCGATCGACGGCAACGCAACCGAGACAGAAGTGTTGATTCCCCGCGCGTCCCTGTTGCTTCCGAATCCCCTGAAAAAGTCAGATGTGCACAACGCGCCTCAGGTTGAAGCCGAATTAAAGCGGTATCGAGAGCAATCGAAAACCGATTTATTGCGAAATGAGACCTGCAGCTGGATTAAAACGAATCTGGCGACGGGTGAATGTGACCTAGCGCATATGGCCGAGCGCATGAACTGCGATAAGCGCACCTTGCAGCGCCAGTTTAAGCGTGAACTTTCTTGCCGTTTTTCTGATCTGGTGGATGATGTTCGAGCGGAAGTCTGTTTGCCCCTTCTCGAGAGCGCTATTTTCCCCATGCAAGTGATCGCTGAGCAGTTGGGGTATGCGACTTCGGGCAATTTCAGTCGTTTTTTTCAGAGACGCTTTAATTGCACGCCTCGCGATTGGATGCGCGCCTTAGGGGAAGGGGATGCTCAAGTCGCCGCCCTCTTTGATCGCCGGACAGCCGACCCTCTTTCTAGAGTCCGATGAGCTGAGTTTGGGTGCGCCTGTCGCCTATGGCGATGCGCTTCCGGGCTTCGTTAATGGGTGTCTGTGCCCGGGGCTCGGAAAGCCTTCATGGATCCCCTCTTTTTTGCTTGTGAATCGCGCTTTCGAGCAGTAAACTCCCGTCCCTGTTTAACTGGAGGAAGCGCCCGATTGTCTGATGTGATGTCGTTTACAGCCTCCAGCGGTACAACCTTGATGGGAGCGAGGCAATATTAAGAGCGAAAGCAGCAGTAAAAAGGCACTGACCAATGATCAAATCACGGCTGAGAAAGTTCGGCTGGTTGATTTTGATGGAACGCAGGTAGGCATCGTGTCTAATGCCGAGGCTCAGGCCGCTGCTGAAGCGGCGGGCATGGACTTGGTCATGATGGCGGAGAACGATCCGCCAGTCTGCAAGGTGATGGACTACGGCAAGCACGTCTTTGAGTCTAAAAAACAAAAGGCGGCTCAGCGCAAGAAAGCCAAGCGCACTCAGATAAAGGAAATGAAGTTTCGTCCTGGGACGGAAGAGGGAGATTACCAAGTTAAGTTACGCAACTTGGTGCGCTTCCTAGAAAACGGCGATAAAGCGAAAGTGACGTTGCGTTATCGCGGGCGTGAAATGGCTCACCAAGAAATCGGCATGGAGTTACTCAAGCGAGTAGAGGTCGATCTGAGTGAGTTGGGTACTGTCGAGCAGTTTCCGAAGATGGAAGGTCGACAGTTGATCATGGTGATCGCCCCCAGAAAGCGGAGTTAAAAAAGCGGAGTTAGTGGCCCGTGAATGCCCTAACCTCCGATTAAGCCAACCACGGTCGACTGAGTCGACTCGTGCCAATGCGGAGAAGTAATCATGCCGAAAGCAAAAATTCACAGCGGGGCCGCCAAGCGGTTTAAAAAAACGGCAGGTGGTTATAAGCGCAAAAGCGCTCATAAAAGCCACATCCTGACCAAAATGACCACAAAGCGTAAGCGTCAGTTGCGAGGAACCTCGATGATCCATAAGTCGGATGAGGTTTTGATTGATCGCATGCTGCGCGCCAAATAACGCTTATCTTTTTCAGGAGAACTGACCTATGCCTCGCGTAAAACGTGGTGTGACGGCGCATCGTCGTCATAAAAAAATATTGAAGCAAGCCAAAGGCTATTACGGCGCCCGATCAAGAGTATTCAGGGTTGCTAAACAAGCGGTGACGAAAGCGGGGCAGTATGCTTACCGCGATCGACGACAGAGAAAGCGTCAGTTCAGAGCGCTCTGGATTACCCGCATTAATGCGCAGTCTCGGGCTAATGGTTTGACCTATAGTCGGTTGATAAACGGCTTGAAGCGAGCTGATATATCGCTCGACCGAAGGGTCTTGGCAGATCTCGCCGTTCATGACAAAGAGGCATTTTCTGCGGTGGTAGAACGCGCTCGCACGGCACTGGCCGCTTGATTGGCGTAGTCTGTCATTGATTGAGTCACGATGAGGGAGGCGATAGTCTCCCTTTTTCGTGTGGACTCTCTGAAGAATCAACCGTTACTGGGAAGCCGATGCAAGCTCTTGATACCTTAAAGGCGGAAGCCACCACTGCGATTGCTTCTGCAGAGGATTCGCCTGCGCTGGAGAAATTGCGGGTCGAGTTACTGGGAAAGAAAGGCCGCGTTACTGACCTGCTCAAGTCGCTAGGTCAGCTAGAAGCGAGCGAGAGACCCCAGGCCGGTGCCGAAATCAATGCCCTGAAACAGCATCTCAACGGCTTAATCAGTGAGCGCAAGCAGTTGCTGCAGTCGGCGGCTCTTGCCGAGCAGCTTGCCAGCGAGCGCCTCGATGTCACGTTACCAGGCCGCGGTGAGCAAACGGGCTCTTTGCATCCCATTACGCGCACCATAGAACGCATGACCGTCTTTTTTGCCACATTAGGCTTCGACGTAGTCGAGGGGCCTGAGATCGAAGACGATTATCACAATTTCGAAGCGCTCAATATTCCAGCACACCATCCGGCGCGCGCGATGCACGACACCTTCTACGTTGACGATAATCACGTATTGCGGACCCACACCTCCGGCGTTCAGGTGCGCACCATGGAGCGGCTAGCGCCACCTATTAGGGTCATTTGTCCGGGCAGAGTTTACCGATGTGATTCCGATCTTACCCATTCGCCTATGTTTCATCAGGTGGAGGGTTTGTTAGTGGACAAGAATGTGAGTTTTGGTCAACTGAAGGGCATTATTCAGCGCTTTTTGCATGCGTTCTTTGAGCAGGAAGATCTGGCGGTGCGTTTTAGACCTTCTTACTTTCCCTTCACGGAACCCTCCGCCGAGGTCGATATTCAGTGTGTTAAGTGTGCGGGAAAGGGATGCCGTATTTGTAGCGGAACAGGTTGGCTCGAAGTGATGGGTTGCGGCATGGTGCATCCGCGCGTCCTCGAAATGAGTGGTATCGATGGCGAGCAATTCCCGGGGTTTGCCTTTGGTATGGGCGTAGAGCGTCTGGCGATGTTGCGCTATGGCATTGGAGATCTGCGTTTGAACTTTGAAAATGATCTCCGTTTTCTCTCTCAGTTTCGATGAGGCGGCCACATGATTTTATCTGAAAGTTGGCTGCGCGAATGGGTGAACCCTGATCTCGAGTCCCACGAACTTGCGCATCGTCTAACAATGGCCGGTCTCGAAGTTGACGCAGTGACGACGCTGGCAGAGGGGTTGAGTGGTGTGGTCGTGGCCGAGATTGTCGCTGCACAGCAACACCCAGATGCTGACAAGCTCAAGGTTTGCTCGGTCAACACGGGGAGCGACACCGTGCAAATTGTCTGTGGTGCGCCCAATGCAGAGGTGGGTCTCAAGGTCCCTTTAGCACAGCCTGGCGCCACGCTACCGGGTGGCGTGAAGATCAAGAAAGCGAAACTCCGCGGCGTCGAATCACAAGGGATGCTGTGCTCCGCTGCTGAGCTGACGCTCTCCGATGATCATGATGGGCTACTAGCGCTGCCATCTGATGCGCCGGTCGGCAAAGACATGACAGACTATCTCAATCTTGATGATCGACTCATTGAAATTGGGTTGACGCCAAATCGCGCTGACTGTTTGAGTGTGTTGGGTGTGGCGAGAGATTTAGCGGTCGTGGTTGATGCGCCATTCAATGATGAGGCGGCCGCTGCGGTTGAGCCGACCATCGACGAGACCTTCCCTGTCACTGTGCTGAGTCCCGAAAAGTGTCCCCGGTATCTGGGTCGGGTCATCAGAGATATTGATATTGCTCG
>CAJQKG010000153.1 GCA_905478845.1 uncultured Luminiphilus sp. | reverse complement strand
GAACACGCCATTAAGCATGATATCGATGGTTAACTTCCACTCTGCCGCAGGTGTTGTCGACATGGGGCCGACAGCCCCCACGATCCCCGCGCAATTGAACATGATGTCGATACCACCATATTGCGACACCGCGGTTTCTACCATCGCCTCAACTTGCTGCTCATCCGTGACATCACAGTGACAAAACGTCGCATGTTCAGTACCACCCAGCGCCTCCGCCAGAGAAGCACCCAGCTCATCTTGAATATCCCCTAATACCACCCGTGCACCTTGCTCGACGAAGGTTTTGGCCGTCGCAGCGCCGATACCGCTTGCCGCCCCAGTAATCACAGCCACTTTGTTTGCTAATCTCTGATCCATTGTGTGTTCCTCAATCGTGTTCATATTTGCGCTGCCCATCGCCGGCTTGTCACCGTCAGGCCTGGTGGCGTGTCCAATATCACTGACGCCACCATCCCATCTCATGCCATCGCACTTAATTAATCCTCAGCACACTGAAGTTCGCGCTATACCGAATCGTCATTGTCGCAGTGCGGAGTATAATAGCGGTCGTCCCTTCTCTATAGCCTCTTCGATAGACCCTGACACACAGCCTAAGTCCCGTAGAGTGAATTTCTATCGAGCAGCACTATGCCATGTCTGCCCGGTGCCGCGACATATCGCCGACTAAATTCGGGATAATTTTCCGCTCTTGAAAAGCCCATCGATCGTCCTGCTTGCTGAGCAGATCATGATACGTGCCGATGAATATAGTCTGCATTGGAAAGTCTTCTGGTACGCATTGCATAACCGTGATGCAACTTCTTACTGTCGCTGACAGTCCGTCAACAGACACCTTAATAAGTACATTGCTCGTAAGGTGACGCGTATTAGGTACGCCGTTATAGAGTGTTACATTACTCAGTACAGCGCGCACCGCAGCGGTTCCTGATGCCAGATCGCCGTCCACGCCCCAAGCGCCGTTCTGAAATAATCGAGCACAGCCATCCAAGTCGCCACTGTCCAAAAGGTCACAGTAAGCATAGAGCAAAGCGGTAATGTCGTAATGATCATCAGATAGCGTCATAATCAAATACCGCTCCTACCCGCTTCTCTCATCAGCGGTGATTTCTCTGCGAATCGAGGCGGGCCGGCGATAGAACCTGTTGTGATGCCCGCATCAATGGTCAAAGTATGACCACTGGTATAACCAGACTCGTCACTGGCCAACCACAGCACAGCATTGGCTACATCCTCAGCCAAACCGGGGCGACCTTTAAGAGGGGATTCTTCAGTTAGCATGGCGATGGTGCCATCGATTTCAGTGTGATCATCGAGATAGGCCTTCGCCACCATCGGCGTAGCGACGCTGTACGGCGCAATACAATTTACCCGCACTCCATAAGTACAGACCTCGGTAGCCAGATTTCGAGTCAGTCCAACTACTGCGTGTTTAGCCGTGGCATAGGCATGTGGCGCAAGACCGCCCGTCACACCAGCAACACTAGACATACTGATGATCGAACCCCGACCCGCTTTTTTCATATGCTTGGAGGCGTGCTTCATTCCATAGAAGACGCCGTTCAAGAGAATATCTAAGGTTAACTTCCACTCCTCGGACAATGTCGATTCCAACGGCCCTATCGCTCCGACAATGCCTGCGCAATTAAACATGGTGTCGATTTGGCCAAACTCCGAGACCGCAGTTTCAACTAGTGCGCTTACCTGTTCTTCGTCAGTAACATCGCAGTGGCAATATCTCGCCTTGTCGGCACCTCCCAGGGCAGCAACGATCTCCTCAGCAACATCGTCCTGAATATCCCCCAGGACGACCCTCGCACCCTCATCAACCAATCTTTTTGCCGCCGCAGCTCCGATACCACTCGCAGCACCCGTAATTACCACCACCTTACCGCTCATTCTATCCGCCATCAGATTCTCCTCATCGACTCTTATTGGCTCACTTGTTTTCGATCATTTCATTTCAAGTTCCTAACGCTTCATTACACAATCAACCGTCCGCTGACGTTAATCCACACGCTTGCCAAGTGGTCACACCGCTGGCCACATTCGCGAGGCAACAAACCGCTGCGCCTCGTTCAGCAGGTTGAACCACACCTCTGCGGAGACACAAAAAGAAGAGCAGGCACGCGTCGCCATCCATCCTGGAGACGATCCGACATCTGGAGCTTGATATATCAGAAGGGAGCGGGCTTGCTCACGCATGCCCTTTTTTGGATGTTGGCCTTGGTACACAAGCCTCCTCCGGCATAAAAGAGGAGCCCCCACATCTGGGGGCAACTCAATTTTCTTTCTACACCGACCTTACTGCCCGAAGTTGTACACTACCTCAGCACCCCACGTGCGCGGCGCTACTGGGCTTGCATAGGACCACAAGCCAGACACATTCAAGCCATGAGCCAGGGCGTCCTCGTTGGTCAGATTACGGCCGAACAGACTGAACGTTGCACCGCCTTGAGAATAGTTCACTGACATATCAAGGTAGTTTTGCTTGCCGTTTGACAGCTCGGCACGGTTTGTCTGCTCTACGAAGAGGTCGTCTATAAACCGGAAAGCACCTCTCACCCATGCCTGGCCATTACCGATATCCCACTCATAGGTACCCGATATTGAACCCGTGTACTCCGGTGCACGTCGGAATTCCAAACCACTGTTGTCGACAATCCCAAAACCATCGTCAAACGTGAACTCGTCGTATTCTGAGTCGAGGTAGCCGAAGTTGGCCGCCAGAGTGAGTCCCTCACTCACCAGCGCCTGCATTTGCAGTTCAAAACCCTGCATTGTCGCGGTCGCCGCATTGAAGACCGATATTCGCTGCCCTGTTGCACCGTCAGACTTCAGGCCAATTTCTTCCTGCTTGTCTTGGTAATCCATGTAAAACAAAGCGCCGTTTAAACGTACGCGACCACCGCTAAACTCACTCTTGAAGCCCAGTTCATAATTCTCTAGAAACTCAGGATTATAAGGAATCGTCGCAGATTCAAGACTATCCACCCGACCATTAAAGCCGCCGCTGCGATAGCCTTCAGAATAGGTTCCATAAAGCATCACGTCGTCTGTCATATTGAAGCGCAAGCCCACTTTCGGGTTGAACTCACTCCAATCAGTTTCTGCATCCGCTGGCAAATTACCGCGCTGCCGCGTCAGCTTCTCGTCTTTTGTGTAACGACCTCCCACAGTCAGTGTCCAACGATCCGTGAAAGCAAAATCCCCCTCGAAAAATGCGGCTTGAGAGTCTGTTTCTTGGTGTGTGTACTGAGGGATATCAAGCACCACTCCCGGCACTACGAAGGTAATCCAGCTGCGCAGACGAATGTCGTACTCAGACTGCCAGTCATACACACCCGCGACAAATTTGAGTGGCCCACCTGCGTCATAGGTAAATCTGAGCTCATGGCTCTGTTGCTCGTACTCGGCGGGACGATCAGTGCCAAACAACATTGGCTCCTCAGCCGTCCAGTTCGAAACAATGGTTTCTTCTGTCTCGAAGCTGCCGTAGATATAGTTCATTCGGAGGCTGTCAGTGATATCCCAACGGGCCTCAATAATGTGTGTTTCAGCATCGAACGTCGCCGCCCCATTGTTCGTCACCAGATCATCGGGTGAAGAGGTCACAATGCCATCGGGCAGTGGGAAATCTGTCCATGTCGTGGGCTGATAGATCACTCTCGCCGTTTTATAGCGGTCTCCAGTGGTGGGCAGGTTGACTGATTGCGCACATAAATTGAAGCCACTACAAAACAGCTGATCTGGCTGACCAACGTTAAGTAACGGAGGCGTGTCCTGATCTGTCTCCTCATCGGTATAGGTATACTCCAACTCGAACGAATCCGTGGCGGTCCATAACGCGTTGACACCGTAAGACTGATAATCAATAGCGCCCTCTTCCTCTCCGGTCGCCACGTTGTCAAAATATCCGTCGCGCAGATCGTTTCTGGCCGCACTCAACTTAACCGCGAGATTATCGGTCACGCCAAAGTTGAGGATACCGTCGTACCAGTAATTGTCGTAATCGCCGTAGCCGACACGAACCTTACCGCCTAGCTCCCCAGTGGGCCGCGTTCGCTCCACTCTGATCGTGCCGCCCACGGTATTTCGGCCAAACAAAGTCCCCTGTGGACCACGCAATACCTCTACCGAAGCCAGATCGATACTGCGCAAAATAGCACCACTGTTGGCGCCAATGAACAGTCCATCAATCTCTACGCCAACAGCCGGATCAAAGTTTTTTTCAACATCGGCAACGCCGACACCACGGATGTAGAGTGCTGCATTGCCACCAGGTCCTTGCGACGTATCGTCAAAAATAAGATTAGGTGAAATAAAAGCTAGGTCTTTAATATCCCGAGCAAAGGTTCGATTAATTTCGCTCTCCGTCAGCGCGCTAACAGACAGTCCAACGTCTTGCAGATCCTCCGACCGCTTCCGAGCGCTCACAACAACTTCTTCTAACATCAAACCTTCGCTCTGCGCGTAGGTGACCAAAGGCAAAGGCATGGTGGCTATAGCGCTCACCACCGCGAGCGTAAGTGGGTATTTTTTCATGGCAACTTCTCTCTCTGTTTTTGAGTGACTTCTCATTGTTTTATTTTAATTTCCGTTGCTCAGCGGTGAAGCACAGGCTCAAGCGCTCGCAACAGTTATCTATGCTTCTTAGGAGCATTCTAGACCACCTTAAACCACAACTAATCAGTAGCTTGCTAGACGCAAACAAGTACCAAAAGGATACTCTTAAACGGATCCGCGTCAAGCAACATCACTACCTTCTAGCGACCACTACTTCGGACCCTATTCCGCCTCTGGCTTAGTCAACCGAGTCCCGGGGAATCCATTGAAATGGTGGATGAGCACTTCCCGCTCGACAATCTTCCATATGCTGTCGCGACGTTCGAAACGATCTCGATAGGTCGCCCCCACGAAAGTCGCGTCAGTGCTATCTGCCAGCAGCCCCATACAGTCCACATCACAGATCCCAGAGGCGGAGTCGGATGAAGTAAATTCAACCACTAAATTAGAGGTCACATGCTGGGACTGCTCCCATGCGGGCCACAGCACCTCGTGGATCGCCTGATGAATGCCCTCATGCCCACTAAAATCGCCAAAAGGCGGGCCGATTTTCCAAACGCAGTCATCCCACCAGATCGAGAGGAATCGAGCGTAATCGCGCTTATCAAAACCGTGGCAGTAATTACTGACAAGGTCTTCAATCAGGCCTCGGCTCTCTAGGCGATCGAGCTTTGCTGCTAGTTCATCGGTCACTAGGGGATACTCCTTTCATCGGCACTCAGATTTTACTCCGCATCCGCATTTTGCGACCGCTCTTCACGTGACCCGCAAATCAGATGCTCCTATCCAGCAGGCCAGATGCAGTGACTGGCGTCAAGACATCTTGCCGCAGTATTAAACTGCTCGCGTTGCATATTTCGGATTTTCTTTTCGACCTGCCGGCGTGTTGTCCGTCCATCTCACAGGGGTTGCCCCCCAAGTCGCTACCGCGCCCTCTGTGAGCTGACCATAAAGCGTTGTTCTTTGGCGGGGAAGTCGATTGCAGCTACGGATGGCTTCCTGCATATCAGGCGGCGTCCACACTTGGCCATGAGTTGCGCCAGCCGCTCGGGTAATGCTCTCGTTAATCAATACGCCGCCCAAATCATTAGCGCCAGCCGACAGCATCCGAAGCGCGCCCTGCTGACCGAGCTTCACCCAGGAAGCCTGAACATTGGGAATCGCGTGTCCCAAGGTCAGCCGCAGCACCGCGTGCATTAACAGCGCCTCACGCCATGTCGGGCCGGGCCTCGACCCGCCGCGACGATAAATTGGGGCGCCCTCGCTGACGAAAGGGAGCGGCACCACCTCGGTAAAACCCTGGGTTCGTTGTTGCAACGCCAACACTTGGCGCCAGTGCCGCACCCATGAGCGTGCATCATCAACGTGACCAAACATGATCGTCGCGGTACTACGCAAACCGACACCGTGCGCTTGCTCCATAATGTCGAGCCATCGCTGAGACGTCACCTTGTCAGGACACAAAATCGCGCGCACACGCTCATCGAGCACCTCCGCCGCAGTACCCGGCATAGACTGCAAGCCGGCGTCCCTGAGCATCTCTAAGAAACGAGCGACCGGCAGTTGCAGGGTTGACGCGCCTTGGTCTATTTCGAGAGGCGAAAACGCATGAATATGGATATCGGGGGCAGCCTCTCTCACCGTACGCACAATATCGAGGTAGGTCTGGCCGGTGTAATCCGGGTGGATACCGCCTTGCAAACACACCTCAGTGGCACCCAGCGATGCCGCTTCTTGAACCCGACGGTGCAGCTCTGCCGCATCAATATCATAGGCCGTACGCGCGACTTCCACGTCACCGCCACCCTTTGAAAATGCAACCTGCAGCTGTATTGGCACACATTGGTGTAGTTAATATTGCGATTCACCACATAGGTGACTTCATCGCCCACTTGCGTCTGCCGGAGCGTATCCGCTGCCGAACACACCGCATCAACCTCGGCA
>CAJQKG010000152.1 GCA_905478845.1 uncultured Luminiphilus sp. | reverse complement strand
CGTATGGGGTGACCACTGCTCGCCGATCTCTGACACCACTGTGTTGTCTTCACTATCGGCGGGGTGTGATCACATTGAACATGTGCGGACGCAACTCCCCTATGCGCTGTTAGCCGGTGCCGCTGCGCTGCTATTTGGCACCCTGCCTATCAGTTTTGGCCTGCCGTGGTGGGGGGGTATGCTCGCCAGCGCCGCAGTGACCGCCGTGGCATTGCGTCTGCTCGGACAGCCCGTCGAAGACTATCGACCCGCTGTCTAACTGATGTAGTCCGCATCGCAGCGGCGGTGCTTAGCTGGTTTTTTTTCTCGATGCACCTTCGTATACTCTCGCCACGGCGTGCACTGCAGGTGCGACACCCATAGCAACATGAGAGGCCACCCATCATGACAAGCTGGACCTTTAAAACGGCAAAGGGACGGGTATGGCATAGCGGTGCCATTACTTATTCGGTGGGGGTTTATGCGCTAGGCTGGTGGCTCTTATTGAATGCAAGTGCGATGACCTTTGTACCCAGCGTGATCCTCCTAGGGCATGCCATGATTATCGCTGCGTATCTCATCCACGAATGTGCCCACAACACGTTGTTCACGATCAATCGACACAATATGCAGCTGGCCAGCCTACTCGGTTGGATCTGCGGATCTTGCTACGGCACGGTTGAGGATATTCGTAACAAACACTTCCGGCATCACGTTGAGAACGACGATGTGGTGTGGTTTGACTATGAAGGCTTTTTTCAGCAGCGCCCTCTGGTTTATCGCGTGACGATTTTTCTCGAACGATGTTACATCCCCGCTCACTGTATTTTAATGCACGCCATTATGGTGTTCACCGCTTTTATTATTCCAGAGCGGCGCAATCAATTACCGAGGAACATCGCAGTCATTCTTATTCGTGGTGGACTCTTGTTGACGCTCGCACTCCTCAATCCACTGGCGTTCATGGGGTACTTGGTTGCCTACATGCTGATGATCATCGTTCTGCGATTTGTCGATGGCCTAGAGCATGACTACCCGTATCGGACGAATCTCTTCACCGATGAGGTCTCTGAAAACAAGGGTGATCTTCTGTGGGAACAAGAACATACCTTTAGCCCCATTCTCTCTTGGCGTTATGAGTGGGTGAACTGGCTCATCTTGAACTTTGGCTACCATAACGCCCACCATGCCAAACCAACGGCACCGTGGTTCGACTTGCCCACGTTGCATCGAGAACGCTTCGGTGACAATCCCGATACAGTGATTCGACTCTGGCCGCAGCTGGTGATGTATCACCGATATCGTCGATATCGCATCTTTCATGACGCACCCGGCCTCAAGGACGTGAGTGGCAAGGCCTTTTTACAGGCAGCCCAATCGGCGCAAGTCACCGGTGGTAACGCCGCGTCTTTTTTAACGTCTTTCTGATATGGCACACACCCTCGAGATCTACCAGTCACTATGGGCCATGGAGCAACGAATCCCTGGGGAGGCAGAAGCCACACCGGAAGCCATGCTTGAGCGCATCGCAGCGGCGGACTATCACGGCGCGTGCCTCGACCCCAATGTGGCAGAGATCAACGACTGCTTGAAGCTAGGCCAGACTTTCGACTCGCTAGGGTTGGCCTGCATGATCAATGCGTTTCCCCACGACACCGACTCCCTCGAGCCGCTCCTAGAGATGGCTGCGCAATTGCAGGCGACGCAAGTCAATGTCATCGGTGGCGTTATGCCACTGAGCGCAGTCGACGCGATTCCAGTGATCGAAGCGTGGTTGACCATGGCAGCAAAATTTCCCTTTCCAGTGCTGTTGGAAACGCACCGTAACGGCACACTAAACGATCTGTATTACACCCTCGAGGTGTTGGAGCATTTGCCCGAGCTCCGTCTCTGTGCCGACTTATCCCACTTTGTCATTGACCGTGAATTACAATTGCCGCTGAGCACCATCGATCACGATCATTTCACGCGGATTCTCGAGCATTCGGACTCTTTTCAGGGGCGCATTTCGAACAATCAGCAAATCCAAATTGCGCTCGACTTCCCGCAGCATGACGCGTGGGTGACGCAGTACCAACGTTGGTGGAAGCAAGGGGTTCAGGCGTGGTCTGATCGCCAGTCACAAGATGCGACGCTGCGTTTTTTAGTCGAGCTGGGGCCACCGCCCTATGCCATCACCGGGGCTGATCAACGTGAGCTCTCTGACCGGTGGTCCGAAGGACTTTTAATCAGGCGCTGGGTAGAGGACCTATGGCGGGAGGTCAGTGCGTCTGACGTTTGAAGCAAGAGGTCAACGCGTCTCTCATCTGAAGCACGATTCCCCTGAGACCCACTTGCCTATGAGACGGTTACGCTAGCGCGACAACGGGCCCCCGACTCTCGCGCTTTAAGCCACTAACAGGTAGAACACTTTTGAGTGAGTCACTATTGAGCCAGCGTCTGAGTGATCAGGTCGAGCGCCGTGCTGACTTCCTCTGCGGTGTTGTAATGCCCCAAGCCTAATCGCACCACGCCCTGTTCGGGA
>CAJQKG010000151.1 GCA_905478845.1 uncultured Luminiphilus sp. | reverse complement strand
GCCACCTCGAGCCGCGCCAGATCATCTCCCATCGCCATGACCAACCCGGGGTCCCAACTGCCGTTGGCGTCAATGACCAACTGAGCGTCGGGGCGCGCGGCGCGGACCGCAGTGAGGCAATCCAGTGGTTCATCCGCATTCAATTTAAGCTTGAGGTGTTGCAAGTCCGGCACCAGATGCGCTTGCCGCGCCATCGCTTCCGGATCATCCAGTGCCAGTGTGAATAGCGTGTTGACAGGCGCCAGCGAGATACCCGTCAGCGCGCTGATGCCGCTCCCGGTCTGTTTGGCTTTGAGATCCCAGAGGGCGCAGTCCAGACCATTGCGGCTGCCGCCCGGGGGCAACAGACCCTGAAGCATCTCGCCCTCAAGTTGTGCAATAGCAGCCGAGTCGAGCGTCGCGAATTCAGCCTGCATGCTGTTGATCGTCTCACCCAGGTAATCCACGCCCATCGTTTCAGAACGGCCCGATATCCCGCCCTGTGACACCGTCACATGCAACACCTGAATAGCGTTGATCACCTCGGCGGCCGTGATAAACGGGGCCTTTAAACGCCATTCTTTGGGTTCTAATTCCAGTTTCAGATTCACGGCAACAGCACGACGAGATGAGATGCCACACTATATCGCATGACAGACGCTCGCCGAATCACCCCTCCGGGATCACGCTGAATCCGCTAGCCTCGATGCGACACCCTTTAGCCTGGCACCTGGTGGAAACGGCTAAAGGACTCAAACCTCCACTTGGTCGGGTTTGCCCGGGCCCACTGCACTGGGATGAGCGCGGGAAGACCGCTAACGCTGACAGATTTGGTAGAAAACCCGTTCACTATCGTTGCTGGTATACCGGGCGGCTAGCCATCACTGTGCGCGGATCCCACCGCGCGAATCCTAGCCTCGCTGATGGGCGCGAGTGTCGCCGCGCTCGAGACGCGCTTGCTCACAGCCAACGCGCCCCGCACACTAGGGCCGAGCAGTAGACTAGCAACCCCATTTCACTGTGGGGTCGGGGGACAGCACATGAATGCTAAACAGCCACTCAATCAACAGGGCCAGGAGGCCTACAGTGGCAGCATCAAAAATTTCTCGAAAGAACGCTATATCAGCAGCGACTGGTCCACTCGCGAGTGGCAGGCCGTTTGGGCCAAAAGCTGGATCGCCGCGGTACCGGTATCAGACCTTAACAAGCCCGGCGATTACGTGGTCTTCGACCTTGGCCCGGAAAGCGTGCTGCTCACCTGCAACAAGCAAAGCAACGTGCAGGCCTTTTACAATGTCTGCCAGCACCGGGGGGTGCGTCTGGTCAATGACCACACGGGCAATACCGAGAACTTCCGCTGCCCCTATCACAGCTGGCGCTATGGCACCGATGGCTCTTTACTGTATGCCCCCCATCAAGAGGGGTTTCAAGAGGGGCTGCCTACCCAGACCCTTTGCCTGCCGACAGTACACTGCGACTCAGCGCTGGGATTTTACTGGATTAACCTTGACGCTAATGCCGAGCCGCTCCACGCTTTTCTAAAAGACATGATTCCCATTATGGGGCACTACGAATTCAACAATATGACGCTGGTCCAGGACCAGACCGTGTCGATCAACTGTAACTGGAAGACCGTGCTCGATAACTTCAGCGAGCTCTACCACGTGCACTACCTCCATCCCCAGCACCGTCGCTTTGTCGATTGCACCGAGTCGCTGAGCGAGTGCTATGAAGGCGGACATACGCGAGTCTGGGTGCCGGGCGCCAAGACCGACTCCCTGTTCTCGACCCCCGACAAACCGACCGATCTCCTCACCCTGCAGCTCGAGGCTTTTGGCCTCGACCCCGCGCAATACGAGGGCAAGGTCGATGAAATTCAGGCGGCGATCCGGATCGCCAAACGAGCGCTCGAGGAAACGGAGCCGTATTACGGCAACTTCACCGATGAAGAACTCACCGATGTGATGCAAACGAACGTCTTCCCCAACGCCATTCTCACCTATCAACCCGAGATGCTGTGGCTGATGCGACTGCGCCCCCATGCCACCGACCCCAACCGGTGCTATCTCGATAAACTCTCTTTTGAGCGCTTTCCCAGTAACACAGCACAACCTGTGCACGAGAGCACCGATAATTTCAAAGAAAAAGGCGCTGAGCACTCGGGTAAGCACCGCCGTCCTGAGCGCGAATCTTTTGATTACTCCGACGTGATAAGGGGTGAAGCCACTATGACCGAAACCATTGACCAAGATCTCTCGCTGCTCGCTCACGCTCAAAAAGGGATGCACTCAGCAGGCTTTGAGGGCTGCTGGCTGAATGAGATCGAATGTCGAGTGAGCCACTTCCATGAGCAACTCGACACCCTGATGAATCACTCCACGGACTAGAAAAACGCAATGCACGCGATCACGCTACAACAGGGACTCTTGTTCACTCTGATCGGCACCCTCTTCATTTTTTTAATATGGGGACGCTATCGCTACGATTTGGTGGCCTTTGGCGCCTTATTAATCGCCTACCTGATCGGCGCCGTTTCGGTTGACGAGGCCTTTTCGGGATTCGGCCATCCTGCGGTCATTATCATTGCGCTCGTGCTGATCATCAGTCGGGGGTTGCATCTGTCAGGCGCCATTGAGTTTATGGCCAGCACCCTGCTCGACAGCACCCGCAGTATTGGGCGGCATATCTCCGTGATGGCGGGCGTCTCAGCCGCCCTCTCAGCCATTATGAACAATGTCGCCGCGCTCGCATTACTGATGCCCATCGATCTACAGGCAGCCGATAAAGCAAAACGCAGTCCGAGACTGACCCTCATGCCGCTGTCTTTTGCTTCCATCTTAGGTGGCATGATTACCCTGATCGGTACCCCGCCGAATATCGTCATTGCCACCTTTCGTCAGGAAGCGCTAGGCGAACCCTATACGATGTTTGATTTTGCGCCTGTCGGTGTAGTAGTCGCCTTGGTGGGCATCGCTTATGTGGCACTGATCGGCTGGCGCCTGATTCCCCACGAGCGCAGTAACACGCAACGACCCTCGGCCGCCGAAGAACTCGAGCGCTATCTGGTCGAGCTCAGAGTACCGAGTGATGCCAAGGTGCTCGATCAGCGACTGCGTGAGCTAGACAAAGAAGCTGATGAGTGTGGCGTCCAAATTTTAGGCCTCATCCGCAGTGGCAATCGTCTACCCGGCATGGCCGCACATGAAGTGCTCGTGGCAGAAGATCGTATTGTGGTCGAAGGCGGCCCTGATGCCATTGATACGTTTGCCGGTGCGGTGGGTCTCAGCTATGCCGATTCGGATCGTCCCTCCAAAGCCTTATCCGGCACGACGGTCATGCGCGAGGTCGCGGTGCCACAAACCGCTCGACTGGTGGGCCGATCCGCGTCAGCCCTTCGCCTCCGATATGGCAGAGGGGTCATTTTGCTCGGGATTTCTCGCAGTGGTCGCAAACTGCGAGACCGACTGCGTGAAACACAAATTGAAGCTGGGGATTTATTACTCCTACTGGGCCCCGAGGACACACTCGACGACGTCATCGAATGGCTCGGCTGCTTGCCGTTAGCGCCTCGCGGTCTAGACGTCATCCAGCGCGATAAGGCGTGGCAGGCGATCCTCATTTTCGCCAGCGCGATTGCATTGGCCAGCTTCGAATTACTGTACTTGCCCATGGCGTTGGGCTGCGTGGCAGTGTTGTACGTGGTACTCGATATCGTGCCGCTGTCGCAAGTCTACGAATCAATCGAGTGGCCAGTGATTGTTCTGCTTGGCGCTATGATCCCCATCAGCGTCGCACTCGAAGCCAGTGGCGGCACCCAATTGCTCGCGGATCTGTTTCTAGCCGGCACGGCAGGCTGGCCCGTCATGCTGATCCTCGCGGCTTTGATGTTAGTCACCATGACGCTATCTGACGTCCTCAATAATGTGGCGACCGCTTTAATTGCTGCACCGATTGCATTGGAGGTAGCACAACAATTAGGCGTCAGCCCCGACCCGTTCCTGATGGCCGTTGCAGTCGCGGCCTCCTGCGCGTTTCTCACTCCTATTGGTCATAAAAATAACACGCTTATCATGGGGCCTGGCGGATACCAATTTGGCGATTATTGGCGCATGGGTCTGCCACTTGAGTTATTGGTGGTCGCCACGTCGATTCCGATGATTCTCATCGTCTGGCCACTCTGAAAAAAGCCTACCGGACTGAGATCACGCAACTCACCCAGTATCGGTTCGCTGAGGTATCTCGTACCCCCTTGGCAAAATCCTCGCCTTACCCAAATGACAGCGCCACTCGCGGAGGTCGCTATGACAGCGTGAAGGCCGAATTGTGGGCATTTGATCACCGCCGTTGACGCATCGCTATCCGAGTGTCGGCGAGCAACCACCACCACCCTCAGTCTCCCCCTCTTAGCATGCCCTTGACTCGATACCTCAGACGCTGCAGATGGCATCGAAGGTGCTTCATCACAGCAAGTCCCCCGCCTCCTCCCTTTCTAAGAAGCGCTAGAGCGCGTAGAATGCGCCCTCTTTCACGAGGACCCCCCGTATGAGCGAGCAGAAAGCTACCAACGTCCACTGGCACGATGGCGAAATTAATCGACCCGATCGCGCCGAATTGCTGGGCCATCGCGGCGCGACTGTATGGTTTACCGGGCTATCTGGCTCGGGCAAAAGCACCATCGCCGTCGCCCTTGAGCAAGCGCTGTATCGTCGTGGCGTTCTGGTCTACCGTCTTGATGGCGATAACATCCGGCTAGGTATTAACAAAAACTTGGGCTTTAGCGCTGAGGATCGTGCCGAGAATATCCGGCGGGTTGGCGAGGTCTCTAAGTTGTTTGTGGATGGCGGCACCATTGTGCTGAGTAGCTTTATCAGCCCGTACTTAGTCGACCGTCAGTTAGTGCGAGAAATGCACGAAACCGATGACATGCCTTTTATCGAGGTGTTTGTCGACTGCAGTCTTGCCGCAGCAGAAGAGCGTGACCCTAAAGGCCTCTATAAAAAAGCACGTGCAGGTGAAATCAAGAACTTCACCGGCATCGACGACCCCTACGAAGCCCCCGAGGCACCCGAAGTGCATTTGCACACTGATCAGCAGTCGCTCGAAGAAGAAGTCCACATTCTGATGAATTTACTCGAAGCGCACGGATTGATCCCCACCACACCCTAATTTTTTAAGTCGCCGGGCATCCCCCTGCACTGAGAGAGACGAGAGATAATATGGCTTTGATTTCACCCCATGGCGCAGACGAACTTCGCCCCTTAATCGTTGATGCAGCGCGGCGCGCAGAACTCGAGGCGGAAGCGGCGACCCTGCCCACGATGATGGCAAGCTCAGCCGCCGCTGCCAATGCGGTGATGATGGCGGCGGGATATTTTACGCCCCTGACCGGCTATATGAATCGCGCTGACACGCTGTCAGTGGCCAAAAATATGACCACGTCCGATGGCCTTTTTTGGCCCGTCCCGGTGATGAATCTTACCGAGAGCGTCGCAGTCACGGCCGGACAGCGCCTGGCATTAACGGATCCCAATCGCGAAGGACACCCCTTGTTAGCGGTGATGACGGTCGACGCCGTTGAAACACTGTCCGATGACGATATGGCCATCATTCTGGAGAACGTATTTCGAACGGATGACCCCCAGCATCCCGGTGTTGCCGCCATGAC
>CAJQKG010000150.1 GCA_905478845.1 uncultured Luminiphilus sp. | reverse complement strand
CTCGTCGCTCGCAGCGACTCCCGCATTGTGCTTGTTCCACAGTTGCGTCTGAATATTAGGTAGTCGCGCTTTTAGCGCGGCAGATACTTTTTCAAGAAACAATTGCGAATCGGGGAAACCATTCGCGAGTAGAGATACCGAAATACCTGCGCCGTCGTTGAGACGAATGTCAGCTGACAAATCATACTTTTCTTGTGGCTGAGAAGACGCGCCCCGAGGATCCAAAAATTTCATTATTTCAACTCCCTCATATGCCCCTAAGAAAGCGAGCGCTTCCCCACGGACTGCCATTTAGATATAGCCTACTATATTTATATTTCGAGGATCTGTAAAGGAGAATCGAGGGACTATCCCGATGCTGAGCTACCGGAGTGCGTCACCCGTAAACCACGTTAGCGCGCACAGTGATAGGCAAACGCAGCGATCGACGAGAGTGTGTCGCGCGTCAACTCCGGTATGGCATCGGGCATCGCTATCTCTGGAACATGATGGGCGCCGTTGACTATTTGGGAGGTCGCCTCGACGCCAGCGGTACGCAACCTCTGTGCAAAAACCACACCCTCGTCGCGAATCAGGTCCAACTCATAATTGCGAATAATATGCGGGGGCAATCCATTAAGCAGGTCACTTGGCGCGAATAGCGGGTTACACAAGGGATTATCTCTAAAAGCTTGCTCCGGATCATAGACGAGCCTCATTGCCCTCACCGTTGCATGATCGCCCATCAGCCCGAGGTTCTCGTGCCAGGACAACAGACCTTCAGGCGGCGCGTCATAGAAGCCATACAACATCGGCGCCATTGCGTAGACGCCGTCAATCGCGCCTCCCCAACCCTCAGCGTTACCTTTCAACGCCGTACTGATGGCAAGATTGCCACCTCCAGATTCGCCAATGACAATGATCGAAGATATTTGGAGCTCTTCTCTGTTCTCATGAACCCATCGCACTGCTGCTGCGCAATCATCTAACCCCGCAGGAAACGGTTGGTGTCCCTCAGATAGACCCTCGTTCCGAAACTCTACCCCAATCACCACCGCATTCAGTTCGGCCAGCGATCTCCGCCAACGCACATTAGAGGCATTCCTTGCTGTATCAAATATCATCCCCCCTCCATGCAAATGCACAATGCAGGGCATCCGAAAATGCGCATCCTTAGGTCGGTCTATCAGCAACTCGATTTTGTGGCTGCCGTCGCCACAGATAGGTCGCTCGTAAGATTCAATGCCCACGAAATCTGGCATGGTTCTCTCTATGCCCTCGCTCATCGAGGCCATTAAGGAATGCATGTACACCGTGAAGTCGACGGCGTCCTCGTAGGTCATGTTGCCGTGCACATTCGGTTGCTGTGCAGGGAATGTCATAGACGCCTCAATCAGCGCAGTAGCGATCCTAGGGTCCAGCCTTGGATCGTCTAACAGCGTGACTTCAGGATTTCCAAGCTTGCCGGGCAGTTGTATCCCCAGCGCGTCTAGACTCGTCTTAGTAACCTCATCGCTTGGCATTTCATATCCCTAATACTCTGAAATTCGCACCAACCGTTTTTAGTCAGGCAAGTTAGTCGCTCGTCTGCATCGCAACGAGCGTTCTAATCAAAGCATAACCAAGCTGAAGCCCACAGTCTGGGCCAAGAGATAGGCATAGAGCCAGTCGCACTCAATATCGTGCTCACGCAGCTTGTCTACCGAGAACCAAAGAATCGGGTCAGCTCAAAACCGGCTTGCCGGGGCATGGCCCAAAATCCTTGTCGTCCATAGGTGGTTTGTAATCCTTGCATACCCGTAATGTGTTCTTCATCAGTCAGGTTAGTGACGTAAAACCGAGCTGCCCACTGCCGCTCTGCACTTTCCCAGTTAGCATTGAAATTCACTATGGTGTAAGCCTCTTGGGAATCTTCTTTCAAACCGAACTCTCTAAAATACACTCTTGAGCGATATGAGGCGTCCAAGCTCAGCTTCACCCCGCCACCTGAGCTGAGAGGAATGTCATAAGCCGCCCCCAGTATCAGACTTGTTTCAGGGGCGTTGTTCAGTGGGTTGCCTTTGTTCTGATAGGGCTCGCCGGGACGCAATCCGTCGCTGTTTAAAAACGAACCATATTCAGAATCTAACAAGGTTACAGCGGCATTAATTAACCATCGATCCGAAATGGCAGTACTAATTTCCAGCTCGGCGCCCATAATCTCAGCATCGCCAGCATTCGTAATCACACCGGCAAGATTTAATACTTGCAGCACCTGAAAATCGGAGTAATCGTAGTTGAAGATCGCGGCTCTTAGTGTCGTCTGACCATTCCCAAAAGCAGCTTTGTAGCCGATCTCTGTCGCTTCTATTGTCTCGGGTTCCCATGGGGGGTTACAGTCGCCACTGTTAGTGCCGCCGGACTTAAATCCCTCGGAGTAAGAGACATAGGTCATGCCGCTTTCGCCCACGTCATACTCTACTGATGCTCGAACCGTGTTGGAGGAATCCTCCCACTCCTGCACATATAGATCAGGCCAATCTGGGGCGCAATTGGTGATGAACGGGATGTACCCCGCAGCATCCGAATTAACGCCAAACCCGCCCACATGTTCACTGCGCTTGTCCTCTTTGGTATGACGCATGCCAAAGCCTACTCGCAAGTCTTCTGACACTGAGTAGGTCACATCCGCAAAAAAACCGGTCGTCTCATTATCATAAGTCGGCCTCTGATTTTCAACGTAAGGGGTGTAAGGAAACGGTAACGGGAAAGGTAAAGCCTGAACTGCAAAATCGATAATAAAATTATCGCTTCTCTCATCATCCATATAAAAGCCGCCGACAAGCCAATCTAAATTCCCTGCCGTGCCCGAAATGTTAATCTCCTGAGAGAAGGACTTGTTTTCACCCACGGTAGATCTCTGGAGGATCCCAAGGCTTGATGAGTCGGCCGCAAAGTCCTCTGCGTTTTTCCACTCTTGCTGAGCAGTAATCGACTTGATCGAAAAATTGTCGGAGTGCCAGTTTAGTGTCAGGCTGTATATATCGAGTTCACGATCAGTATTGACCGGCCCTGGCATATAAACCTTATGTGGCTCCTCAGTATATAAAATAGGTACTCCAGCCGGGTCATCAGAATAATCTAGTGCAGGTAATCCCGTCATGACACCATAGTCAAAGTGCTCATCGGTCATGGCCCAGTGGGTCCATCGACCACTCTGCTCACTATGAGCGAGCATTATTTCGGCATCAAACTTATCAGACAATTCCGCTGTCACGATGACACGAGCATTCGATTTTTCGCCCAGCATCAGGTCATCTTCACCCGGCTGAAGGTTTTCAACCCAACCCTCATTGGCATCTAAATGACTCGCTGCAATTCTAAAACCAATGCGGTCAG
>CAJQKG010000149.1 GCA_905478845.1 uncultured Luminiphilus sp. | reverse complement strand
GCGCTCGATTCAGTTGTGGTCCATACACCGCGGTGATCCAGCGCTAGCGAGGGCGCCGCAGGCACTGTGCTTGCGAGGCGCAACAAAAACTGGGCGCCGGTAGATTCCGCACTCAGCTGATAATAGTGGCCCACTGTCTCAGATAGCACCGCTAATGGTGGTAACTCCTCAGTCGTGGCGTACCTTGCATGTTGCTGCCAAAAATGGCGCTGGTGCACGTTCAGACGTTCCAGAACGATGCGCGCTTCACGCGCGACAGCCGCAACCCTCACGGATTGCCAAGAGGGCATCGCAATGGCCACCATAATCGACAGAATGCCCACCACTACCAGCAACTCGATCAAGGAGAATGCGCTTGTCGACACCGACCTCAATTTTACGGACCTATCACGGGTCACCCGTCTCACCTCAACCCCACTCACAATACTGTCGATTACCCCAGGTAGCGTGACCTATATCGTCCTCCATGGGCAGATCACTGGCCATAGCCGATGCGCAGTGGTGATTTATGCGGTCTTCGTGCCGTTTTTCGGAATAAGTATTAGCGTGATGCGCGACCACTCTCTAGCGTTCCTTCGCGCCAATACGACTTCCATCGGTGCTGACGCCGCCTAGCTGATGGTGGCGCCCTGAGTAAACACGATCTTATCGTTCAACAGCGTCGCCTCGATCACATTTCCCGGCGGGAAATCACCCGCAAGCAGAGCCTGTGCGAGCGGATTTTCAATTAACCGCTGGATCGCACGCTTCAGCGGCCTTGCGCCATACACCGGATCAAAGCCGACGTCAGCTAAGTGGTTCATTACCTCATCGCTCAACGCCAAGCGCAGCGATCTATCCGCTAGTCGCTCTGTTAATACCCCGAGTTGAATCGTTGCGATATCGCGGATGTGCTCTTTTTCAAGAGAATGAAAGACAACGGATTCATCGATTCGATTGAGAAACTCGGGCCTAAAATGCTCACTCACCCGCTCCATCACAGTGGTCTGCATGTCATCACTACTCAAGCGAGCGCCTGCATCATGAATTAGTTCGGAACCCAAATTTGACGTCATCACAACGACGGTATTGCGAAAATCAACCGTCCGACCTTGACCATCGGTTAAGCGACCGTCCTCTAATACCTGCAGCAACACATCGAAAACCTTGGGGTGTGCTTTTTCAACTTCATCCAGTAGCAGGAGTGAATAAGGTCGTCGGCGCACTGCCTCGGTCAAATAGCCTCCTTCTTCGTAGCCGACATAACCCGGTGGTGCACCAATCAAGCGGGCGACCGAATGCTGTTCCATAAACTCAGACATATCGATACGCACCAGCGCCTGGTCGCTATCAAACAGGTAAGTGGCCAACGCCTTGCAGAGCTCGGTCTTGCCCACCCCCGTCGGACCGAGAAATAAGAACGACCCATTAGGACGCTGCGGGTCAGCGAGCCCAGCACGCGCCCTCCGCACCGCGTTTGAGACGGCGGTCACTGCCTCGTGTTGACCCACGACACGATCATGTAACGTCGTTTCCATACGCAGCAGCTTTTCTCGATCCCCCTCAAGCATTTTCGCAACAGGAATGCCCGTCCATCGCGAAACGACTTCAGCAACCTCCTCATCGGTCACCCGAGAGCGGAGTAACGTGGGCTCAGGCGCCTCAATGTTGGCAGCCAAAATCAGTTGGCGCTCCAGCTCGGGTAATACCCCGTGCTGGAGCTCCGACATACCGGTTAAGTCACCCGCGCGACGGGCCACGTCGAGATCCAATTTGGCTTGCTCGATCTGACTCCTGATGTGAGCAGCGCCCTCCACCACGGCCTTCTCTGCCAACCAAACCTCTTCGAGATCCGCATATTCCCGCTCGATGACATCAATTTGATGCGTTAATTGCTGGAGTTCCTTACCCGCCGCAGCAGATTCGTCTTTTTTAACCGCCTCGCGCTCTATTTTTAGTTGAATCAAGCGTCTTTCTAATCGATCCATCGACTCCGGCTTAGAATCGATCTCCATACGAATCCGACTGGCCGCTTCATCAATCAAATCAATCGCTTTGTCAGGCAATTGCCGATCAGTAATGTAACGCTGACTCAATTTGGCGGCGGCGATGATGGCACTGTCAGTGATATCCACACTATGATGCACCTCGTAGCGCTCCTTAAGGCCCCGTAAAATAGCAATCGTGTCTTCCTCGCTAGGCTCCTCGACCAATACTTTTTGAAATCGCCGCTCGAGGGCCGCATCTTTCTCGACAGACTGGCGGTACTCATTCAGTGTCGTGGCACCCACGCAGTGCAGCTCCCCCCTCGCGAGCGCAGGCTTGAGCATATTGCCGGCATCGAGTGAGCCCTCGGCTTTGCCGGCGCCCACCATGGTATGTAACTCATCGACAAATAAGATAATGCGCCCCTCTTCTTTAGAGAGCGCATTCAACACTGCCTTGAGACGCTCCTCAAAGTCGCCTCTAAACTTAGCACCGGCCAGTAATGCGGCAAGATCGAGCGCGAGAATGCGCTTGTCTCTTAAGCTATCGGGGACTTCGCCGTTGACCACTCGCTGAGCAAGGCCCTCAATAATGGCGGTTTTGCCCACGCCAGGTTCTCCGATCAATACCGGATTATTTTTAGTTCGGCGCTGCAGCACTTGGATCGTCCGGCGGATTTCCTCATCACGACCAATGACCGGGTCTAATTTGCCTGCCGCCGCGCGCTCAGTGAGATCCAACGTATATTTTTCTAGTGCCTGCCGCGTCTCCTCCGCCTCGGCACTATTGACGGCGTCTCCACCGCGCACTGCTTCAATGGCACTGGCCAATGTCTCTTGTGTCACACCGGCGTCAGTCAATAAGCGAGCCGTTGGCTTGCTGTCTTGCATCGCCAGCAGAACGGTATCGGTCGACACATAAGCGTCACCGGCTTCTTGTGTCAGTTTATCCGCGCGGTTCAAGAGCCGCTGGGCATCCTGACCCATGTGGATGTCCTGACCCCCCGATACGGTGGGAATCTTTGCCAGCGCTTGCTCCACAGCCCCCTCGAGTTGCTCTATCTGGGCCCCTGCGGCACGCAACAGATGCCGCGTCGGTGACCCCGTCATCGCCAACATCGCCTGAAGAATATGAGTGGGTTCAATAAAGGCGTGCTCATATCCGACAGCGAGTGATTGGGCACTGCCCAATGCCGCTTGCAAAGAATGTGTCAGCTTATCCATGCGCATTACGTTCTCCTCATCCTTGTTAACTCACGCGTCAGCGTGTCTAAGAAAAGATATGGGGCTAGCAAAGCGCCTTTCAAGTGGGGTTATTGCGCAATCTCATTGTTACGCTGGATCATCCGACAGAGTCCCTGTGCCGTTTCACCTTAAGCGCGCCACACCACCGTCGCCATGCGCCCCGTTGCAGGTCCGTCGCGACGGTGTGAAAAAAAATCCTGAGGTTGAGCGACCGTACAACTACTATTGGCAGTTATCGCCTCAACCCCGGCACGGTGCAGAATGAAGGTCGCCAATCCAGACAGGTCAGCCATCCAATGATCTGTGGCACGAGCAGAGGGCTTAAAATAGTGCGAGGCTTCCTCCCCCTGCGTCTTCAAAAAAAACTGCCTCACCTCATTACCCACTTCATAGGCGTTAAGGCTAATGGCGGGCCCCAACCAGGCAAACAGCTGCGCAGGTGCTAATGGCAATGTCGCTAGCAAGGACTCTACGACACCGTTGGCTAAGCCACGCCACCCGGCATGCGCAATGCCCACGCACGAGGCATCTTTTGCAGCGATCACAACCGGCAGGCAATCTGCCGTTAAAATGGCAAGCGGCGTGTGCCGTTGCGCCGTCCAGTGCGCGTCAGCTTCGGTGCAGTTTGTGTTATCCGCTAAAACACTACGAGTGCCATGCACTTGGCGTAACCAGCAAATAGGTTGGCCGGTTAACCGCGACTGCAATCGACTTCTGTTCTGGCTCACATGCGCAAGATTATCGCCCACGTGGTCGCCCAGGTTGAGCGCGTCAAATGGCGCCTCACTCACCCCGCCACGGCGGGTGGTCACGCCTATTTTCACACCAGGAGTATCGATCTCGGCCATCATCAATGGGAGCGATGGCGTCACACTGCCTCTTCCTGCTCTAAACACGCTAAGAGGCGCGCCATATCGGCGGGGATCGGTGTCTCAAAGGTCATACTTTCCTGTGACTGCGGATGGAGAAACGTCAGCTGACGAGCATGCAGCGCTTGCCGCCTGAAACCTGCTAGGGCCGCAACTAACTGATCGCTCGCCCCAGCAGGTCGCATTGCTCGACCGGCATAAACGGGGTCACCCACTAGTGGATGCTTGCGCCATGCGAGATGAACACGAATTTGGTGCGTCCGACCGGTCTCAAGGCTGACTGACAGGTGCGTATGGGCGCGAAACCGCTTTTCAATGCGGTAATGCGTTTTTGAGGGTTTCCCCTCCTCCACGACCGCCATTTTTAATCGCGAGGTGGGATGGCGCCCAATCGGTGCGTCAATCGTGCCACCACCGGTAAACGTGCCGCGGCACACAGCACTATAAATGCGGCTTACCGAGCGATCCGCCAGTTGCGCCACCAAGGACTTATGCGCAATGGCAGATCGTGCGGCCAACATAACCCCCGAAGTATCCTTATCAAGCCGGTGCACAATCCCGCCCCGGGGCAACCCCGACATTTCGGGGGCATGTGCCAACAAGCCATTGACCAATGTGCCCGTCTGATGGCCCGTCGCAGGGTGAACCACCAACCCAGCCGGCTTGTTGAGCACAATGACATGCTCATCCTCATACAGAATATCGAGCGGTAGGACTTCAGGCGCCCATTCGACGCGATCCTCATACTCAGGCCACAGTGATAACTGGTCATCAACCGCCACCTTATCCTTCGGTTTGGCGATCTGTTGATTGCGCTGTAGCCGACCCGCCTTAATCCACTCAGCCAGTCGACTGCGCGAAAAATCGGGAAATAAGTGTGCGGCGGCGGCATCTAGCCTCGTCCCATGCAAATCAGCAGGAATTTGCACCTTTAATGCTGCTTCGCTGTTGAAAACTTCCTCTTCCAAGCGCTGTGACTCCCCAACCGTTACGTTTACACTACAGGCCCAGAATGTATCACGGTGGAAGGATGGTCTTGGTGTTTTCCAGATTCTCTTGTCAAGCGCTGCTCCTCAGTCTGACCTTATTGGTATCGGGCTGTTCGTGGTTTGGTGGCGATGATGATGAGCTCATCGCCGATTCAGGCGAGCAGCAGATGTACCGTGAAGCCCAACGGCATTTGAAAAACGAGAATTTCAGTCTTGCAGTCCGTAGCTTACAGGGGCTCGAAAGTCGTTACCCTTTTGGTCGCTACGCTGAGCAAGCGCAACTGGAACTCATCTACGCTCACTACAGCGCTTACGAGTTTGTGGCTGCCAACGAGGCCGCTGATCGATTTATCAGGTTGCACCCCCGGCATCCAAACGTTGACTATGCCTACTACATGAAGGGGTTGGCTGCCTACGACATTGAACCCGGGTTCTTTTCGCGCTTTATCCCGTCGGACGATACCAAACGCGACGTGAGCCATATTCAAACCGCCTTTGCAGAATTTGCGCAACTATTGGCGCGTTTTCCTGATAGCGCCTATGCCCCTGATGCACGGCAAAGAATGGTGCACATGCGGAACATGCTGGCGCGCAACGAAATTCATGTTGCCAACTATTACTTCCGCCGTGGCGCCTTTATGGCCGCACTGAATCGTGGCAAGTATGTGGTGGAGCACATGCAGCAGACACCGAGTGTTGCCGATGGGCTCGCTATCATGGGACAGGCTTACCTCCTGCTTGGACTCAATGACTTGGCTGAAGATTCGATTGCGGTGTTGTGCGAAAACTATCCGGACCATCCTAACCTCACTTCAGGATGCGAGTTCGATAGCGTGTACACCATGGACGGGCTGCAAAGGTCCTGGATTAATCAAGCCACGCTCGGTCTGTTTGACCCCCCTGAGCCGCCGCAATTTAACTACCGACCGAAGTCGTAATTCCCGCTTATTGAGGGGATTGCCAAGCCCAGGTTATGGGGTAGCGGCGGTCCCGTCCAAAGGCACGAGGCGAAATCCTGACCCCCACTGGCGCCTGTCGGCGCTTGTATTCGTTGAGATCAATCAATCTCACGACACGCTGCACGTCCTCAGGGGAAAACCCCGCTGCGATCATGTCTTCACGCGACGCATCGTGCTCGACATAGTGCTCGATGATCTGATCCAACACCTCATAAGGCGGCAGGCTATCTTCATCTTTCTGGTCCGGCGCCAATTCAGCTGAGGGTGGGCGGGTGATCACGCGCTCGGGAATGCACTGCCCCAGCGTATTGCGATACTGCGCTAACGCATACACCAGCATCTTGGGACAATCTTTCAGCACATCGAATCCCCCCGCCATATCGCCATAAAGCGTTGAGTAACCCACTGCGAGTTCACTTTTGTTGCCAGTTGTGAGTACCAACACATTTTTCTTATTCGAAATGGACATCAGTACGACGCCCCGACAGCGCGCCTGCAAATTTTCCTCCGTGATATTGGGCTCGAGACCCTGAAATGCGGGCGCCAATGTCGTCATAAAGGCCTCATAAAGCGGCTCGATCGATAAATTACTGAACGACACCCCCATAGTCTTCGCCTGTGCGGCCGCATCCTCGATACTCATGGAGGCGGTATAACGAAACGGCATCATCACAGCCTCCACCCGCTCGGGCCCTAAGGCGTCGACGGCCACCGCGAGGGTCACCGCCGAATCAATGCCGCCGGATAACCCGAGTACCACACCGGGGAAACCATTTTTCTCGATGTAATCTCGCATACCCAGCACCAGCGTCTGCCAAACGGCATCCAGCTCATTGAGTGGCGTTGCCACCGCACCTGCTACTACCGTGGGCGTTGCTGAGGTGTCAATCTGCACACACACCATGACCTCAGCAAACTCAGCAGCCCGATTCTGAACCTCGCCGCGCTCATCCACTGCGAAGGACCCCCCATCAAAAACCAGTTCGTCCTGGCCACCGACCTGATTCACATAAAGGATGGGTAACTGATGTGTTCGTGCCAGCGCAGATACTTGCGCCGTTCTCTCAGACTGCTTGCCACGATGAAATGGCGATGCATTGAGGTTGATTAACAGTTGCGCACCGGCGGCGGCTGCATTCGCGGCAGGGTGTGGATGCCAGATGTCCTCGCAAATAGTGAGGCCTACTGGCAAGCCTTTGATCGTGACAACACAAGTGTCTGCACCCGCCTCAAAGTAGCGCTTCTCATCGAAGACCTGATAATTGGGTAGGCACTGTTTATCGTATTCCGCCAAGACAGTGCCCTGATAAAGCACGCCTGCGCTATTGAATAACAGACCACCTTGCCGACGGGGGTACCCCACCACCACGGCCAATTCATGCGGAAGATCGTGACGCAGCCGCTCTACTGCGGCCGCAGTGAGATCGGTGGTGTATTGGCGCAGCAACAAGTCCTCAGGCGGATAGCCCGTTAGCGTGAGCTCTGGGAACACCACCATATCGACACCCAGCGCAGATTGAGCAATACAGATATCAAGGACCCGCTGGGTATTCCCCTTAATGTCACCGACTAATGTATTGATTTGCGCCATAACAATTTTCATGACGGAGTCCTCTTATCTTGTGTCGTCACAGGCTAAGCTAAGGCGCGAAGGGTACCGTATTTCTGCCTCCTGAATCGCCCCTGGCGGCCCTTTTCCTCTCGCCCACCTGAGCTATGACAGGTTGTTCATGGGCATACACCCCACTGCTTCGCCAGTCGGGGTCTACCCAGACGATTGATCACAACGGACCAGTTATGACCCCCTGAACACACCGATAAGCTCACATTACGGTTGCCAAAGCCGTGTTGATCCCATTGTAACGGACCACTCACGACCTCCGTGCCCGCTCGATTGCGCACCGTCACGCCCTCAATTGGCAACCAGACTTTGTGTTGCCTCGCTGGATATTCAGTCGAAGTCATCAGCGCGATCACCTCTCCAAAATGCCCTTCACAACTCGACGGTTCTGTATTCATCTGCCGTGAGGGACATAGCATCATCTCTTCACCCGACAGCAGCGCTTGACTGCGGGCCGTTTGCACCATGCTATACAACTGATTGGCGGCCGCACGAGCCCGTGCTGCCGCCAATTGGTCGCGCAGGGTGGGCACACTGATGGCAGCCAGTAACGCGACAATCGCCACTACCACGAGACACTCCAAGAGCGTCAAACCCCGCTGCCTGTGCCTATCCTCATCGCCCATTGGGACAACATGACCGCTTGCGCAACACAACACCCTATCGACGGCTGTTTATGATGATTCGTACTAGAGTTAGATGGCTGAGTAACATCGCTGAGTAACATCGCTGAGTGTGGGCGCTGAATGGGTCGGTGGATCGTTATCAACGTGGGACAGCGCCAACTCGCCCCGACCCTCGCGCGACATTTCGCGACGCGCCTAGCGCCGTGCAGACATCAGTAAACGGCGAGTGTAGCCCGGTGACTGCCTAGTCCACGACCACGGTGGGGATTCGCAGCGCTTTCGGCAACGAAAAGGTCACATTTTCTTCACGGCCCTCGAGGTCACGAACGGTGGCGACCCCCTGTTGCCGCAGCGTATCGATGACCTCTTCTACCAGCAACTCAGGCGCCGAGGCACCGGCAGTGACTCCCACGGCTCGCGCATCATTCAGCCAAGCGGGGTCAATCATGCTGGCGTCATCAATTAAATAGGCGCTGGCACCGCAACGCTCAGCCAATTCTCGTAATCGATTCGAATTAGAGCTGTTGGTCGAACCCACCACCAGCACAAGGTCGACGGCTTCGGCGAGGGATTTGACCGCGTCCTGACGATTCTGAGTGGCATAGCAGATGTCGTCTTTTCGTGGTCCTTGGATATCAGTGAAGCGCGCGCGAAGCGCATCAATCACTTTGGCCGTGTCATCAACCGACAGGGTGGTTTGGGTGACATAGGCGAGTGCACTGGGGTCGCGCACCGCCAGTGTCGCCACTTGCGCTTCGTCCTCAACCAAGTAGATCGCACCTCCGTGGGAGGTATCGTAACGACCCATGGTGCCCTCAACCTCAGGATGGCCCGCATGACCGATTAAGACGCACTCCCGGCCCGCCCGACTAAAGGCGGTGACTTCTACATGCACCTTGGTGACCAACGGGCACGTGGCATCGAAGACCTTCAGACCTCGTCCATCGGCCTCATCTTGTACCGCTCGAGACACCCCGTGCGCGCTAAAAATAACAATCGCATCATCGGGCACCTCAGCCAGTTCATCGACAAAGATGGCACCACGATTACGCAGGTCATCCACGACGTGGCGGTTGTGAACCACTTCATGACGGACATAAACCGGGCCGCCAAAAACTTCTAGGGCACGATTGACAATGTCTATTGCTCGGTCGACACCAGCGCAAAATCCGCGCGGATTAGCGAGTACGATTTCCATCAATGCAGTTCCGCTGGTTCCACCTGCGCAATGCGCACCTTAAAATTGATCGTCCGCCCCGATAGGGGATGATTGAAGTCCACTTTGACCGTTTCCTCGCTCACTTCAGCGACCATACCGGGCACTTCACCGCCCGCCGCATCTGCAAACGAAAACAGCATGCCGGGCGCTAACGATGCTTCGTCAAAATCACGGCGCGGTAAAGACTGAACATTATCATCCTGAGGCTCGCCAAAACCCTCCGCCGGTGGAATCTGAAACTCGGCTTCATCGCCCGGTCGCATACCCAGCAAGCGTCGCTCAAAGCCCGGTAACAGTGAGCCGTCACCCATGACGAAACTCACCGGCTCAGCACCAAAATTAGAGTCGACTTCTTCGCCGTCTTCAAGCGACAGAGAGAAGTTTAAGGTCACGCGGGTGTTGGTTTGAATCTCAATATTCATAGCATCAGGATACGGGGGGTTTCTCAATTGGGGAAGCACTTCCCACAAGCATAATAATGAGCCAACAACTCGCTCCGGCGGTAATGGCGGCGTCGGCGAGGTTAAAAGCGGGCCAATACCACTCCTCGTAATGAAGAGATATAAAGTCCACCACATGGCCTTCGGCCACCCGATCAATCAAATTTCCCACACCACCGCCAAGAATCAGACCTAATGGCGCGGTCAGTACGCGATCGGCAGGCGCCAAGCGCCATAACCACACCACAATAAACACGCTGACCAGTAAGGCGATACCAGAGAGAAAATAGCGTTGCCAGCCCCCCGCATCCGCCAAAAAACTGAAAGCTGCGCCGGTATTATAGGTCAACATCCAATCAAACCAACTGGTCACTGGCACGGGATAGCGATAACTGAGCTGCTCTACCGCAATCTGCTTGGTCCATTGATCAAGTAGCACCACCACTACCGCAATCGCCAATCCCACCCAAGGTCGTTGCCACCGAGCAACCCAATGAGTCCCACTAGGCAAAGTGTCTTACCTCGCCGGGCCCCTCGATATTACTCACACAGCGGCCACAGAGTGTCGGGTGTGCCGCGTGCTCACCGACATCGGGGCGGCGATGCCAGCAACGCTCACACTTTTCACTGCTGGCCGGCTCGGCGACGATACGCAACGCCAATCCTTCTGCGTCCATCGCTTCTTTCGGGGCCGACTCCCAATCTGCGACCGTGACCTCTGAGGTAATCAACACAAAACGCAGTTCATCCCCCAAAGCCCTGAGCTGCTGCGCTAACGCGCTGTCGGCATAGAGCGTCACTGAGGCATCGAGCGAACCGCGTAAAACCCCCTCGGCTCTGCGAAGCTCTAGGGCCTTATTGACCTGCTGCCGTACGCTCATCATCTGATTCCAAAAGGCACTGTCCAAGGCACTGTCCAAGGCACTATCCGAACCACTATCCGAACCACTATCCAAGGCAATATCCAAGCCACCCTCACCGGCCGCCATCGGTAAATGTTCATACCACTCGGTCAAGAAGACAGACGGCGATCGGGCACCAGGTAGGTTTTCCCAAATTTCTTCAGCCGTAAAACTGAGGATCGGCGCAATCCAGCGACACAGTGCCTCAGCCAGGTGATACAAGCTGGTTTGCGCAGAGCGGCGCGCCATGGACTCGGCTCCCGTTGTGTATTGCCGGTCTTTGATAATGTCGAGGTAAAAGCCACCGAGCTCGCCACTGCAAAAATTATGGACCTTGTGGTAGACGTGGTGAAATTGATATTGCTCGTAAGCCGAGTGAATCTCGGCCTGTAAATCATGAGCCTGTGCCAAAATCCAGCGATCGAGCGGCAACAATTGCTCAGTGGGTAGGCAGTCTCTCTCGGGATCGAACCCGGCGAGATTCGCGAGTAAAAATCGTGCTGTGTTGCGTATTCGACGATAGGCATCTGCCGTTCGCTTAAAGATTTCGTCAGAGGCAGAAATTTCATTGCGATAGTCTGCCGCCGACACCCAGAGCCGCAGCACATCGGCACCCAGTTCCTGCATCGCTTTGCCTGCCGGAATGATATTGCCGAGAGATTTAGACATCTTTCGTCCATCGCCATCCACGGTAAAACCGTGCGTCAGGACACTTCGGTAAGGCGCTGCATTGTGCATCGCCACGCCGGTCAGCAACGACGATTGAAACCATCCTCGGTGTTGGTCAGAGCCTTCTAGATACAAATCTGCTGGCCAATTCAGCGCCTCTCGCTGGCGAAGGACACCGTCATGGGTCACACCAGAATCAAACCAAACATCCAGAGTATCGGTCACCTTTTCGTATTCGTCAGCGTCGGCCCCCAGCATGTCAGCCGGATCTAAGTCGAACCAGGCATCAATGCCACCTTGTTCGATCAACTCGGCAACCGATGCCATGAGCGCCAAGGTATTGGGATGTATTTCGCCTGTCACCTTGTGGATGAACAAGGTAATCGGAACGCCCCATGTCCTCTGGCGGGAGATACACCAGTCTGGCCGATCTGCCAACATACTGTCGATGCGAGCGCGCCCCCAATCCGGTATCCACTGCACGCCCTCCACTGCCGCTTGTGCGGCAGAGAGCAATCCATTACCCAGCATGCTGATAAACCATTGCGGCGTTGCGCGAAAAATAATAGGGGTCTTGTGGCGCCAACAATGGGGATAGCTGTGCTCGAACGGCTCGTGGCACAACAAGAGCTGACGATCCGCTAATGCAGCAACAATATCGTCGTTCGCTTTAAAGATATGCTGGCCGGCAAAAACCGGTGTGCCCGGGTGGTAAACACCGTTACCGCCCACTGGGTTGTACACCTCTAAGTCATAACGGCGGCCCATTTCAAAATCTTCTTGCCCATGGGCAGGCGCGGTATGCACGCAGCCCGTACCCGCATCCGTCGTGACATGCTCTCCCAATACGATGGGCACACTCTGATCATCAAACGGCGGCAACAACAGCAGTCCCTCAAGGTCTGCGCCTTTAGCACGCCCCAGCACGACGACCTCGCCGATACCAAAACGGTGTGCGCAGGTTTCCGCCAGTGCCTCAGCCACTAATACGCCGCGTCCAGCTACCGCCAACAGCACGTAATCGAGTGTCGCGGATAACGCCACGCCGCGATTAGCAGGCAGAGTCCAGGGCGTTGTCGTCCAAATCACCACGCCGCTGGCATGGTCGGCATCACAGCTAAGCCGCTTGCCGGCCTCCTCTGCGTCGACAAAGGGAAACAACACATCGACCGCCGACGATTGCTTATCGCGATACTCGACCTCTGCCTCAGCGAGCGCTGATCCACAATCTAAACACCAGTGAACGGGCTTGAAGCCGCGCTGCAAATGACCTTGCTCAATAATACTGGCTAGCGCGCGAACCACATTAGCTTCAAATGTGAAGTCCATGGTGAGGTAGGGGTTTTGCCAGTCTCCCAATACCCCCATGCGCATGAAATCGGTTTTTTGTGCGTCCACTTGCTTACGAGCGTAGTCACGGCAGTGCTGTCTAAACTCGGCAGGAGAAACCTTATGGCCGGGTTTACCCACCTTCTTTTCAACATTGAGCTCAATCGGTAATCCGTGGCAATCCCAGCCGGGCACATAGGGCGCATTAAAGCCTGACAAGGTTTTTGATTTGACAATAATGTCTTTCAGAATTTTATTGATCGCATGCCCCACATGGAGCTGACCATTGGCGTAGGGCGGGCCATCGTGCAGGATAAAAGTCGGTTTATCTTTGCTCGCCTGACGAATCTGACCATACAGGTCCATGGCTTCCCATGCCTTGAGTCGATCTGGCTCACGCTGAGCGAGATTGGCCTTCATCGGAAAGTCTGTTTGCGGCAGGTTTAGTGTCGCCTTGTAATCACTCATACTCTATCCGTGGTCGTTTAGCCACGCGCTTGCGTTAGCTTTATCTGCCTTGATACCGGCCTTTAAGGCCTCTAGCGAGGGGAACTTCTGTTCCTCTCGCAGCTTATGTCGAAAACGTACTGTTAATCTCTCACCGTAAAGATCCGGTGAGCCCTGCAAAACATGCACCTCTAGGGTGGCTTCTAAGCGCTCACCAATGGTGGGTCTGACGCCCACATTCGCCACGCCCTGCGCGCCTTCAAGACCGCCGCCCCACACGCTGACAGCATAAACGCCCTGCAGCGGCGAGCGAATTCTATGCAGTGCGATATTAGCGGTTGGTGCGTCTAACTGTCGGCCCAGCTTCTGTCCGTGCTGCACTCGGCCCGCCAGCTCAAAAGGCCGTCCCAGC
>CAJQKG010000148.1 GCA_905478845.1 uncultured Luminiphilus sp. | reverse complement strand
GTTGTTAGGCCACTGTGTAGCGGGGTCGCTTACTGGCGCGTAAAGAAACCCATGCCATGGTCGATACCTTCATAGTCGATATCTTCATGGTCGATATCTTCATGGTCGATATCTTCATGGTCGATACTTCCATAGTCGATACCTTAATCGCCGCCTGCGTGCATCGTGTGCTCCTGAGCGCAGTGGCGAGCAATACGCGAAGTTGTCCAGATTATCGTTGCGAGAGAGTTACATAATGACATTAGATATGTCAATATATCACGCTCAGTGCAAGCGCATCGTGGCTTGCTCATGTCGGTGAAAACCCTCAAGGGACGCAGAAGATGGCACAACCACTCGTTCGTTTAGCAGGCGGCACGGCTTCACCCTACACACAAAAAATGTTGGCATTGCTGCGCTATCGCCGCGTGCCTTATGCGATTACTTGGGGCCAGATCGAGCAAGCGTGTGAGGCGCTGGGAGTAGCCCAACCCAAGCCGGTTTTTATGCCGACGTTCTTTTTTGAGGGAGAGGATGGGCTAAAGGCCGTGACCGACTCCACGCCCATTATTCGCCGCTTGGAGGCGATGCACCCCGGTCGCTCAGTACTTCCCTCAGATCCTGCACTGGCCTTTATCGATTACCTGATTGAGGACTTTGCTGACGAGTGGTGTACCAAGTACATGTTTCATTACCGCTGGTATCCTGAAGTGGACGCGGATAATGCCGGTACGTTGTTGCCGCTGGGTATGGATGTCAGCCTGACTCAGGCAGCGCTCCAGCAGTTGAAGCAATTTTTTACCGATCGCCAAGTCGGTCGTTTGTATGTGGTGGGGTCCAATGACGTCACCGCACCGGTAATCGACGCCAGCTATCGGCGGTTTTTGAGCGCCATGGAAGACCACCTGGCCAACCAGCAATTCATGCTGGGTCATCGTCCGGCAGCGGGCGATTTCGGCGTCTATGGCCAGTTGACCCAGCTGGTCGGCTTTGATCCGACGTCGCGGGCGATTGCACACGAAGTCTCCCCGCGCACCGTGGCCTGGGTCGACCAAATGGACGACCACAGTGGATTGGACCCTACTGAGCAGGACTGGGTCGGGCTGGAGGATCAACCCGAGAGCCTACGCGGCCTTCTGCGAGAAATAGGGAGGGTATACGCCCCGGCACAGCTGGCGAATGTGGCCGCCGTGCAAGCGGGCGATAAAACCTGGGAGGCTGAAATCGATGGCGCTCGCTGGACGCAACAAACTTTTCCTTATCAGGCTAAGTGCCTCATGTGGACGAACGAGCGTTATCGCGCTTTGGGTGATGCAGATCGCGCATCCGTCGATTCACTGTTACAAGGCACGGGCGTGGAGACGATGCTGTCACTCACGTAAAGCAATACGACTATTTTGAGGTAGAAGATGACCAAAGCACTTCCTATTCAAAACCGTGTGACGGCAATGACCGGCACGGACTATCCCATTATTCAGGCCCCCATGGGCTGGATTGCCCGTGCTCAACTGGCTTCTGCAGTGAGTAACGCGGGAGGCATGGGCGTGATCGAAACCGCCTCGGGTGAGTTCGACAATATCCGCAATGAGGTGGCGAAAATGCGTGACCTCACTGATAAGCCATTTGGCATGAACGTGGCGCTGTCTTATGTGAAAGGCACCGACATCATCGACTTTGTGATTCAGCAAAATATTAAGTTTGTGACGACGTCATCGGGCAGTCCCAATGTCTGTACTCAGGCCTTTCAAGCCGCGGGGATAAAAGTCTTTCATGTGGTGCCCACTCTGGATATGGCGTTAAAAGCGATTGATTGTGGTGTCGATGGCTTGGTGGTAGAAGGCGGGGAGGGCGGCGGTTTTAAGAATCCAAGCCCAGTGTCGACGATGGTGCTGTTACCACTGATTCGCTCCCGCACGGAGGTGCCGATCATCGCCGCCGGCGGTATGTGCGATGGCTTGTCCATGGCGGGTGCTTTTGCCATGGGCGCGGAAGGCGTGCAGATGGGAACCCGCATGCTCAGCTGTTCTGACTCACCCGTGCACAACAACTGGAAGCAGGCAGTGGTAGATGCGAAGGAGACCGATACCGTGTTTCTCAACCAACAATCGCGGCCCGCGCTGCGCGCATTGCGCACCGAGCGCACTGAAAAGCTGCTGCCACTGGGTAAGTTCAACGCAATGGAACACCTAGCAGGCATTCCTGAACTCTACTTCGGTGGTGAAATGGAAGCGGCCATACCGCTTTCTGGTCAGGTGGTAGGACGCATCGATGCGGTGAAGAGTGCCGACGAGATCCTGCAGGACACCATGTCCGGATTCTATACCGCTGTCGCTGGCTTGGCGTCGACCTACACCGCTTGAAGCGCGCGCGATGAACGACACCACTATGCTGCAACCGATCATGCTTCATGGATCGAATATCTCCTGCTTAACCGGCAGTATGGAGAACTATTTTCGGGTATGAGACCTGCCCTACGAACTGCATCGCATGCGGTGATCCAGCGAGCGAAAAGCGCTCGAAAAAGCGGTTGGCCTGTGGCAGATGCCAGCGTTACAACTGGGCGATGGCCGCTGGATGACAGACTCCACTAAAATGATTCAGTGGTTCGAAGCGAGGTATCCGCAAAATGGTCTCCTGCCAGAGGATCCGGTGCAGCGTCTCATGTGCCTGCTCCTACTCCCGGGACAGGAAGACCGCCTGCCCTTTACAGGCGACACCAAAATGGTGGGCGTTAACGACTCATTAATGACCGGATAGGAATACTGACGATGGGATTTGAAATCAACGAAAAAGTATCGGTGCTGAACGCCAAGCTGGAAGCCTTTATGGCGGCCCATATTTACCCTCGTGAGCACGACTGGAGCACCTGGACACTGAACCAGGATAATCTTTGGCAGACACCGCCTTGGTTTGACGAGCTGCGGGAGCTGGCCAAAGCCGAGGGCTTGTGGAATTTATTTCTGCCACACGAATATGAGCCATGGAGTCCGGGTTTGACGAACGTGGAAATCGCACCGCTGTTTGAAACCATGAGTAAGGTCATCTGGGCACAGGCCGTGTTTAATTGCAACGCGCCCGATCGGGGCAATATGGAAGTGCTGGCCAAGTACGGCACATTGGCGCAACAGGAGCAGTGGCTTAAGCCTCTTCTTGCGGGCGAGATTCGCAGTGCGTATGCCATGACAGAGCCTCAGGTGGCGTCTTCCGATGCCACTAATATGGAACTGGAAATCAAACGCGACGGCGACGAATACGTCTTGAATGGCCGCAAATGGTGGACCACCAATGCCATTAACCCGCGCTGTAAAATCATGTTGGTGATGGGCAAGTCCAATCCGGAAAACGAGCGCCATCGGCAGCACTCGACGATTTTAGTGCCCCGCGACACGCCCGGTGTGAAACTGGTGCGGGAACTCCGGGTATTCGACAACCTGCACTCCCCCGGTGGTGAAGCGGAGTTCCTGTTCGATAACGTTCGGGTGCCCGTGAGTAATATGATTAAGGGCGAGGGCTGCGGTTTCGAAATTGCTCAGGGTCGACTTGGACCAGGCCGATTCCAATACGCCATGGGTTTGGTGGGCCTGTCGCAACGTTGCCTAGAGTTGATGTGCGCGCGGGCGGACGAACGCGTGGCTTTCGGTGAGAAGCTGATCAAAAAAACCAGCGTGCAACACGAGATCGCTCGCTGCCGCTGTGATATCGAGCAGGCCCGATTACTGACGCTGCAGGCGGCTCACGTGATGGACACGCAGGGGATGAAAGCGGCGATACCCTATATCTCTATGGTTAAGATTGTCGCACCGAACATGGCGCAGCAAGTGGCCGACCGAGCGATGCAGGTCTTTGGTGGTATGGGTGTTTGCCAAGACACGCTCATCCCAGAGGTCTTTACCTTGGCGCGGTTCTCACGGATTGCTGATGGGCCCGACGAGGTGCATATGTCCCAGCTGGGTAAAATGACCGCACGTGAGCTTAACGGCTAGTCATCCATCAAGC
>CAJQKG010000147.1 GCA_905478845.1 uncultured Luminiphilus sp. | reverse complement strand
AGAACTCTGCTGGTAGCCGGGTGTTTCTGGCTCCTGAGTCCATGGTATCGGCAGTTGAGCAACCCAATATCTTGGTGATTTGGGGCGATGATATTGGGTTTTGGAACCTCTCCACTAACAATATGGGGATGATGGGTTATCAGACGCCTAATATTGATCGCATTGCCAATGAAGGGGCGAAGTTCACCGACTACTACGGTCAGCAAAGTTGTACCGCGGGCCGTTCTGCTTTTATTACCGGCCAGTCGCCCATTCGTACCGGTCTGACGAAGGTGGGAATTCCCGGTTCGGATATGGGCATTCAACCCCAAGACGTCACTCTCGCGACCCTGCTTAAGGAGCAGGGTTATGCCACCGGTCAGTTTGGCAAAAACCATCTGGGTGATCGAAATGAATTTTTGCCGACAGAGCATGGCTTTGATGAGTTTTTTGGCAATCTCTATCACTTAAACGCAGAAGAAGAGCCCGAGGATCCTGATTACCCCAAGAGCCCTGCCTTTAAAAAAATGTTTGGTCCGCGTGGCGTGGTGCATAGCTTTGCAGACGGGCGTGTCACGGATACCGGCCCGTTAAACCGAAAACGAATGGAAACAGTGGATCTCGAGTTTTTAGAGGGCGCGCAGCAGTTTATTAATCGGGCTGCGGCCGACGAAAAGCCCTTTTTTGTTTGGCTTAATTCGACGCGAATGCATTTCCATACCCATACCCCGGAGGAAGAAGTCGGGCTATCAGGGCAAGGTTTTTATAACGATGCCATGGTGGGACATGACAACCTAGTGGGGCGGATGCTCGATCAGCTCGATGAGTTGGGTATCGCTGATAACACCATCGTTCTCTACAGCACGGACAATGGGCCTCATTTTAATACGTGGCCCGATGCGGCTATCACTCCCTTCCGCAGTGAAAAAAACACTAACTGGGAAGGCGGCTTTAGGGTCCCCGCGATGATCCGCTGGCCAAACAAGATTGCAGCGGGCACGATTTTTAATGACATCATGTCGCACGAAGATTGGGTGCCGACGTTACTGTCAGCAGTGGGTCGACCCACCATTACCGAGGAATTAAAGGCAGGCGCCACCATCAATGGTCGTGATTATCACAATCATCTCGACGGGTATGACTTTTTGCCGTATCTCACCGGCCAGGCTACTAACGGCCCGCGTGACACGTTTTATTACTGGAGTGACGACGGCCTGCTCACCGCCATGCGGGTGGGCGATTGGAAGGTGGTTTTTGCTGAGCAGCGGGCCAAGGAATTTGATGTATGGCGTGAACAGTTTGATACCCTCAGAATTCCCAAGGTATTTCATTTGCGCCGTGATCCGTTTGAGCGCGCCGATCAAAACTCAAATACGTATAACGATTGGTGGGTGCGGGTTGCCTTACCCCGAATTGCGATTGCGAGAGTCGCGTTGCAGGGTTTTATGGCATCACTCAAGGTGTATCCTCCAAGACAACGACCGGCCACTTTTACCATCGATCAGATGATGGAGTCGCTCTACGAAAAAGAGTGAGTGCTGTGTCGGTCAAACGATGATGAAACGGGACTATTGTCAATACTGCGTTGTCGACGACGAATTCTCAGCAGTGAATCTAGGCGGGCAGTTTGCCCGCCTTTTTAACGCAATTTGTGGTGGCAGATCAGTGACCTGAGGGATCCACCTCCCAGGCGTCGGTGAGATATGCATGGACGATGCCGCCATCAACGGCGATTGTTTCACCGACCACATAGTTGCCGGACCGTGCCGCTAAATAAATAGCCACGCCCGCCATGTCCTCGTCGTTACCAATGCGACCTGAAGGCACGTGTTTGCCGACGGTGTCTCCAAGGTCTCGCGCCGCCTTATTCATGTCGGATGCAAAAGCCCCAGGGGCAATGCCGGTCACTAAAATGCCATCCTTGACCAGACGAGCGGCAAGACGACGCGTGAGCTGAATCACCGCCGCTTTGGAGGTTTGGTAGCTGTAGGTTTCCCAGGTGTTGAGTCGTAAGCCATCGATGGAGGCGATATTGATGACCTTAGCGGGCTGCTCGGCAGAGGCGCCAGCTTTGAGTAAGCCATGTAAGGCTTGGGTCAGGAAAAAAATGGATTTCACATTGAGATCCATCACTTTATCCCATGCCGATTCGGGGAAGGTTTCAAACGCCTCGCCCCAGGCAGCGCCGGCATTGTTGACCAGAATATCGATACCGTCTTCTTTGTCAGCCATGGTGGCGGCGAGGGCTTTACAGCCTTCTACGGTCGAGATGTCTTCTGGCACTGCAATGCAGTTAGGACCCAATTCAGCGGCGACTGCCTCGCAAACATCCGCCTTACGACTGGAGATGTAAACCTTGGCACCTTGAGCAATGAACCCAGTGGCAATCATTTTGCCAATGCCGCGAGAGCCACCGGTGACCAAAGCAGTTCGGCCTGCTAGCGAGAAGAGAGAGTGCGTATCCATGAGAAGATCCTATAAGTGATAATGAGTGAGGGAAAAGGGGGGGTAACCAAGAGCGCGAATAAAACGTCGCCCTATAAACCGACATGCATTATGCCATGAGTCTGTGCAGCGTGAGTTCTCCTGCGACCTGAAAACCCAGTGATTGGCAGCGCGCCGAGCATCTGGGTGTCGAGCTGTCACGCCGTAAGGGCAGGTAGTTACGGGCACAGTCACGTTCAACACCCTGCCGCTGGCTCAGGCGTTAGCCGTGACCTGCCAAAATTGGCCTTCCAGGTTGATACCGCCGCGGTCGGTGAAAAACGGCTTAAGCGCGTTAGCCACGCGGTCGCGAACCGGCTGCTGTAGGGCCTCCGGCGCGTCGCGCACCAATTGCGCAATGGGGCCAATGTTCACGAGGTGCTCCACGATCTCAGTGAGTGACAACCCAGCGCCAAATACTAAAGCGTGACGCAAGGGCGTGATACTGATATCGCTGAATCCTGCTTGGGACAAAATGGAGTGAACATAATCGGGCTCCGCAAAAGCAAAGGGCCCCGGTGCGTTGGGCGGCATTTCAGGAGGGGGAGGTAGCAATTCCAGCGCTGCTTGCGCGGGCACCGTCATAAAGGGGTTCACCGTTCGCGATTGCCAGCAGCAAAATGCCAGCGTGCCCGAGGCGATCAGGGCAGCATGAAGGTTATGAAAAGCGGCGACGGGGTCTTCGAAAAACATGACGCCAAAGCGAGAGAACACGTGTTCGACACTGGCGAGCTCGAAGGGATGCACTTGTGCGTCAACTTCCAGAAAATCAACACGAGCCCGATCAGGTGCACTCGTTACGGTGAGCTCATGTGCCACAGCCAGCATGGGCGCAGAGATATCGACGCCGGTGACGGATCCGCCAGCCCCGATCCGCTCTGCCAGGCTGAGTGTGGGGTGGCCACAGCCACAGCCAATGTCGAGCGCTCGCGCGTTAGGCTCGAAACGGAATACGTCCAGTATCGCCTCGCCAATGGGTTGGAGCATTGCTTCCATTAGTGCGTCATGCGCGACCCAGTTGCGACCTGTGTCGCCATTCCAGAACTCAATTTGGCTTTTGTTTTGCATGGGCAGCACCTTGTCAGGGGATGGGCAACAAACCAATCGCATCGGTGCGCAGGCTACCGAGATAGAGTGAGTCACCACAGGGAGTCACGCCGGTAATGTAATGAAAGGCATTCCCTTGATCCTGCAGATTGTGGATCACCTCACCTTGTAAATTGACACCGATAATAAAGCTCGCCGGTTCAGCGGCCGCCTCAAGAAGATGAATCGGTAAGAAAGACAATAGCGCGCGTAACCTGGGCCACGGAGCAATGTCATCTAGGCTGGCTCTTAGTGAGGGCATCGCAATCCAGAATGTCTCCTCGCCATCGAAACGAATGTTGTCAGGTGTACCGGGGAGTTGATCGATAAAAATATCGCGTTGCCCGGCACGTTCCCCTTTAAGCCATAGTCGATGGACTCGTCCCAGCCCGGTCTCATTGACCAGAACGTAGTCACCGTTGGGCCCTAGTGTCACGCCGTTGGCAAAAAATAAACCACTGATCAGAATCTCGATGTCTTGAGTGGCGGGATCAAATCGCAGTAGCCGGCCGGTTTGGCTCCCCTCAAAGAAATCAAGCGCGACCTGCGAGTAGTCGAAGCGTTGGGAGGCGTCAGAGAAGTAGATACGGCCTCGGTCATCGATGTCGAGGTCATCGACAAATTTCAGCGCCTGACCGTCCAGAGAATCGGCAATCGTTGTGACCTGCCCGGTTGCATCCATGTGTAACAGGCCTTTAATGGCGTCGGCAATGAACAGCCCGCCGTTTTCATCGCTTCTTAGGCCGAGAGGACGCCCCCCTGTGTTACCGAGGACCTGCCAGTCCACCGCTTCTACTGGGCGATAGAGCACTTGTCCGCCATCAAGGCTGGTATAGAGGGAGTCAGTGTTGTCACAGGCCACATGTTCGGGCGCCGCGCCAACGGGAATGAGTGATAACGCCGATAACCTTTGGTTGGGGGCGAATACCCCCGTTAAACCAGGATTATCAGGCGCTATCCAGTGCACTGCTTGGGCGGGTGCCCATCGTGGTAATGCCCAAATGAGGGCAATTGCGACAACAAACCCACCCAGCAGTATTCTTAACAGGTGCTTCATGCCTCAGAGGCAGGCGACCTCAATACCGCATCCATCGCTTCGCGAAGTCGCGTTGCCCAATTCCGAAGCATGCGATCCGCCGCCTGCCGATTGGTAATTTTATTCGCGTAGTTGACGAAAGAATCGGGATCGGCCTTGCTATCGTAAGCGCGCACAAGCACCTCAGAAGTCTCAGCGTCGATAAGCTCCAAATATAACGTCATGGAACCGGCCGAGGCGGAATAGGAGCGCGTCATGCTCGGGCTACTAACATCTGGGCTGGTGATGTTGAGATTGACGATGTTGGGGCGGATCAGTAACACGTCCTGACCTTCCTGCCACTCTGCCACTAAATTGTAAGGGGGCTCCTCGCTGAGTGCATCGGTGAAGAATGCGGTGCATTCCTCGCCCAGCTCGCGTTTGATTCGATCGATATCACGATCTTTGATCTGCTGGCTACTACTTCGGTGTGACGAATTGTAGTCACGCTGCCAATTTTTCCGAAACGCCACCTGGCAAGGCACGATGGCGAATTCGCTGTAAATATCGAGTTGGGCTTCGGGCTTGATATACACTGCGCTGTGTTTTTCGCTTCGCACGAGCTCAAGGCCGTCCGGTGTCGTCGTCGGGACCGTTTCTGATGTTGAAGCGCAGCCGACGGTGAGGAGCGTGGCGAGAATACTGAGCGTAACAATAACGTTCTTCATTTTTCTATCCTTTTCATCAATCCTTGATGGGTGTATCGAGTATGAAATGCCACACTCATTATCTGTCCGATTAGCGACCATAAGGCCACCGTTGCTAGGGCAATTGGGTCATCAAAATACTGCCAGTAGACAGTTTACTATGGCAAATATAGCGTGATCCATGAACAATTTACGAAACAGTGTCCAGCCCGCCGTCAACTGCCTGCTGGTAATCGAATCGTCGCCATGTTAACCGACTCCTTGCAGCATCACAGCCGCCACAGTATTCTCGAAACAAGCCGATAAGGAGGCAAAGTCATGAATGAGGCACTGCCACAGCGCGCCCAATTTCACCATATGAAAGAGGGGACCCAAGACGATTGGCAAATCATCGGCGCTGAATTTGCTGAGTTTCGGAGTACCGTGGTTCACCGCATCAAGGATCATCTGTTGCTGCTGAAGGGTGATTCTGGCGGTTTCCCGGTCGATCGCTTAACCCATTGCTTGCAGACCGCAACACTGGCCCACCAAGACGGCAAGGATGAAGAGTACGTGGTGTGCGCGTTGCTTCACGATATTGGCGATACGCTGGGGCCTGCCAATCATGCAGATGTGGCGGCGGTATTACTCGAGCCTTATGTGAGTGAAGCGAATTACTGGATGGTGAAACATCACGGCATTTTTCAAGGGTATTACTTTTTTCACTACATGGGTCTTGATCGCAATATGCGCGATCAGTACCAAGACCATCCTCACTACGCCCGCACGCTTGAGTTCATCGAAAAATATGATGCCCCGGCGTTTGACCCCGAAGCACAATGCTATGCATTGTCTTTCTTTGAGCCCATGATGGAACGTATTTTTAAGGCGCCGCAGCGATCCCTGTATATCAACGACGAGCCATCTGCGTAAGCCTCTGGTCCCCCCTCGACAGTGGGAGGTGATCGAGCGGCTCTGCTGGAGCATAGGGGGCCGGCCTAAGGTCATCAAGCGCCAAGTCGACTGGCCGAGACGCCGTATTGGGTGACCTCCGATCATCGAATAGTCTCCTATGTCAGGGCCCGAGGGTTACACAGTAATAGCGCTCGCTGGCAGGGTGCCAGTGCTAGGATGCTGCCCCGACTGGGATGCGCCGCATTCCCATGGGAAGTGTCGATCGCGCAGCGCGCACGCTCGTTTCCCACATCACGCATCAGCACTGCTGACAGGTAACCTGTGATGGTGGCCTATTTACGCTATCGTTTGCCCCCCTTGAATCAAGTCGATCCCCATGTCCTCAGTACTACCCAACAGCACGGATTCAGCGACGGTAAAGCCCTGCGCGGCCTTGGGTGCTGTGTCCGAGGGACAGGCACTATCCGCTTCGCAGGTCGCTTCGACTATTCCCTCATTGGATGATATGCCACGGTGGCTGCAGGCAGAGTTGCGATCAGATCATGCGGGTGAGTATGGGGCCGTTATGATCTATCGCGGCATCTTGGCGATATCGCGCGACGAATCGGTGCGGGATTTTGCGGCACGGCATATTGCCACGGAGCGTGACCATTTGCGCTTAATGGAGGAGACGGTGCCGCCATCTGCGCGGACTCGATTGCTGCCCCTTTGGTGGGTAATGGGATGGCTCACTGGGGCTCTGCCGGCTGTTTTTGGCAGGCATGCGGTCTTTGCCACGATAGAAGCCGTGGAAACCTTTGTGGATCATCATTACCGCCAACAGATAGACCATCTGGCAGGACAGGAACGTTACGAATCTCTCAGGCAGTTGCTACTGCAGTGCCAGGAAGACGAAATCAGCCATCGCGACGAGGCCGCAGATCTTGCCGGGCCTCGTCGGGGGGTTCTAACGCGGCTTTGGTCTACCATCGTCGGTGCCGGATCTGCAGCAGCGGTGATCGCTGCTCGCCGGATCTAACAGCGCCGTCTCCCGGTTCTTGCCGCGGTGCGTTGACGGTCGAGCGCGCCTCACGGCCCATCCTGCTTGGTGAAGACGTTGATCAGCTGTTGTCAGCGTTGAGGCTTCGCTTCATGAGATACAGCGTGCGATCACTGCCAGAGAGCGTTTGCTTTTGCTCAATGTCGAACATCTCCCCAAAAATGCGTTCAAAACCAGATTCTGTGTAATCAGGAAAAATATCTTCTCGGGTCGCCAGTAGTCGTGCGACTTGCGAATCACTTTTAGGCACAAATTCGATGATCAAATAGGGTGCCAGATCGGCGAAAAATGCCGCAATGTCAGCGAGCGGCGTGTTATTACTAATCGCTAAGTGATGCACCAATGCCAGCGCCAGCACGGCGTCGCAATGGGCTCTTTTGGTGAAGGCATCACGTTCAGTGTTTCGCCAACCGATCGCGGGGCTGGGGGCAGTCACGTCCTGCAGCAATGGCAGTATGTTGTTGGGGCCTGTTGCCCGTCGTTTTTGGTACTGCGCTTCTACTGCGATGGGGTCGATATCTTGTGACACTACATAGACACAGTGTGCGGCGGCGACTTCGCTATACACACCCGTATTAGCGCCTAAATCGTGAATCGTATTTAAGGGCGATGCTATTGACCCAAGAAACTGACGAAGCACATTGGCTTTGTCGTCGGCGGCATCGGAAGAATAATTAGTGTGCGCATAATACTCCCCCCATTCGGTCTTGGGAGGGCGCCATTGGAGCGTGTTAATAGTCACTGCCAAGCTTTCTAAAATGGCGCGCAGCGCTTTCTTTGAAATACGCGGTTTGCGGCTTTCCACCTGATTTGCTGTGGTTTCTTTAGCAAAGTCAGCAAAGCGTTGTTGTGTTTTGGCATGCAGGTGCAGATGACTAAAGAGCCCTGACTTAAGCCGCGTTTTTAGCGGCAGGAGGCGAGAGGCGATGTGTAATGGTATGCCATCAATCTGTGTGACGAGTAACTTAGCCACACTGACATCAACATGCGCCATGAGCGCAAGCGGCGCCAAAAAATGCTGACAAAATTGTCGATAGGCAATCCACGGTTCGCCTTCAACATAGGGCGCAAAAGAGAGGGTGTCGATAAAGAGCGGTCGGCTACCTACGAACTGCACGTTATAGGCAGAGGCATCTTTTAATATCATGTCATGCTGCAGTGCCTTTGCCGCTATTTTCAGAGTGAGTAGCGCCGCGTCTTTCAGTTGGCTAAAGCACCATTCATAGGGATAGGAAATATAGGGAATCTGTTCTGGTCGCAGTAGCTTGTAGGCGTCCGGTCCGGCACTAACGGAAGGGTCTTGAACTGCTTCATGACGAATCAACCACTGCTTTTCAGTCAGCGCGTCATAAAGGCCCGACGTCATCAGCTGTTCGTACTCAGACGCATACCGTGTGTTCACTTGACGATAAATAAAACCGTCATGGGAGAACACAAAGCCGCTCGGATCGCGGAAAGAGGCACTCAAGCGATTCATTGCGCTAGGGTCTAGGCAGCATCATAGACGGGGCGCAACAACGAATATCAGTGGCCGACTCGTCGCAATGACCGGCATGGGCTAGGCCTCACCATCAGTATTCACGTCATCATCGAGCAGGCTTTCGGGCGGCTTTTTGCCAAACAACGACGTGAGCTTGTACCAGTATATTTTGATGGTGAACCAGGCGAGTGCTACGCCGGCGATCACACCTTGGAGGATCATGCTACCGGTGCCAGGGTCTAGATAGGCAAAGGCCTTACCTGACACGAGGGTGGCGCAAGAAAAGGCAAAAACAATGGCCAGTAGTCGCGGCATGCGGCACCCCTACAGGTAAAATACTATTGTGACAGAACGATAACACTATTGTGACAGAAATGACGTCGCGGCGTTGCTTAGGCCGAGAGGCTTGCAAAACCAACTACTGCCGCTAACCCAAAGACCACGCGTTGTGATCAGACCCACTGCGGCGATAGCAGGCGCCGTTTAGTCTGAGTGTTGCAGTAGCGCATTGAGTCGCGCTTGGGCATCTTGGATCCGTTGCGCTGGAGTGCCACTGTTACAGCGACTCGGCGTCGGGTTGGCCGGAAGGGGTGTAAAAACCAGCTCTAACTCGGGGAACAGCGCCTCAGCGCTGGCGTTGCAGTGAATCATGCGAAACTCGTTCCGCTCCCTGAAGGGCCGGCCGGTTGTTTCTGCCCGCTGCCAACCTGTGCCATCTTTCGACGAACTGATGGCAGCATTAAAACCACTGACGACTAACATCCTGTCTGGAGCAATAGCGGCGGGGTGCAATAGGCTTTCGCCTTGCATCCAGTCGGGTGGGGTGGCACCTAACCACTCCACTACGGTTGGCGCAATATCCAGCAGTTGAACATTGGTACTGAATCGTCCGGTACTGGTGGCCTGAGGCGTTCGGATTAATAAGGGCACTCTGAGATCCGTTTTCCACTGTTGCGCGTGATCTGAAAAAATCACGATGAGCGTCTCGTCGAGTATTCCTCTTTGTTTTAAATCGGCGTAAATGGCGCTAAGCCGTTGGTCAAATTCGAGCAGTGAATCGAGATAGAAAGGGGTCATCCAAAAGGCGGTTTGCTCCATTCCCGCCGAGAATTGCCGTTTGGACGGGTAAAATTTGAGGCCATGGGTATCCATTAAGTGGACCTGAGCGAACAGCGGTTTGCCTTGCGCTAGCGCGATATCGATATCCTCGTTCAATCCGGCTAATCGCTCTTGGTCAGACAGCTTTTTTGGTAGGCCGGGACCCTCGCCATCCACAACCTGCGAATAAGGATTGGCCATTTCTTCAATCCATAGCGCATCGAGCAGTACGCCGGTAGCGTCTGCGACCGCTTTGCTGAGAAGCCAATGCGATAGATTGGTCAGCGGCAGGGAGCTCAAAAGAGGCAGCGCGACGTGCTGGTTGACGCCATTGATGCGGTCAAACGCGTGGGTCATGCCCTGTGAAGGCGCGCTGGCGTAGTGCGGTACGGACCATTGTGATCGGTAGTAGCCGAGCGCACCTAATAATCGGGGTAAATGTCGTGTCGCGAATTGATCCGCCAAAAAATCGGGTGGGTAAATGACTTGGGTTGTGGCGGGTGATATCCCATTCAATGTGGCGGTGATAGAGCCGGTGGTATTGGCATTATTCGTATAGGCTGCGTCAAATACCATCAGCTCGTCAGCTAACGAGGTTAAGAAAGGGGTGGAGGCCTCTTGATACCCATAAAGCGACATCAAATCAGCACTCACGCCATCAGAGGAAATCATCAGAATATTGGGGAGCGGGTCCCGGGTCACGACCAAGGGCGCTTGCTGCATCGAAGCGCCTGAGGACACGGTAAAGAGCCCTGCGGCAAAACTCAGTATGCCGATGCCGACTGCGGGCCCCGCGCCGCGTTGAGCAAGCCACTCTGCCGCCGTATTGATTGCACTGAGGCCGTGGTAGGTGATGAAAACCGAAACCGTGAGGAAGAGAACTTTCATCCAGCCGCTGTCACCTGATTTGAGGCCCCACCCAAAGAGGGAGTAGCACCAATTTTCGATGATCAGCAGTGCTGTGATAAAAAGGAGGGGCGCTGTGATGAGCCTTGCGAACCACCCGGCCACCTTAGCGTCACGAAACACTGTGTTGAGAAGCGACAGTAGGGCGGTGACCGACAGGGCGTAGAGGGCCACCATTGTAAAACTCGATGCGGCTGTCGGCAGCAGCGCAGCAACACTGGCATCGCGGAGCGGCGTATTGGCTGATTGATAAAACAGCC
>CAJQKG010000146.1 GCA_905478845.1 uncultured Luminiphilus sp. | reverse complement strand
GGGCTTTTTGCCTTGGTCGGCCTACCCTACACCTGGAAGTTCTTGTGGGCACCCCTCATGGATCGTATTCGGCCGCCGCTGGGCAGGCGGCGGGGCTGGATGCTGGCCACACAGATCAGTCTGGTGATCTCAATCGGTGCGCTGGGGTATCTTGATCCCCTCAAACAGACCGTTTTGGTCGCTGTCCTCGCCTCGGTGATTGCGTTTTTGAGCGCCAGCCAAGATGTCGCGATCGATGCCTACCGCCGAGAGATACTCCTAGACGCTGAGCTCGGCTTGGGCAATGCCATTCACGTTCAAGCCTACCGGATCGCGAGTTTAGTGCCCGGTTCTCTGTCATTGATACTGGCCGATAGGCTTCCCTGGACTGCGGTTTTTTGGATCACCGCCGCGTTTATGGCGGTTGGGATAGTGTTGTCGCTCAGTATCCGTGAACCCGAGGACCTGAGCCCCCGCGCGCGAGGGTTCAGTGAAACACTGCTGACACCCTTCACCGAGTATTTTGATCGTGTTGGCTGGCGCGCCGGGGCGCTGGCACTGTTGTTTATGGTCGCCTATAAGTTGGGCGACAACATGGCCACGGCGTTGGCGACCCCCTTTTACCTTGATATGGGGTTTTCGATGACCGAGATTGGGCTGGTGGCAAAGCACGCCGCATTGTGGCCGGCCATCGTCGGTGGATTACTCGGCGGCTTCGCCATGCTCCGTTTGGGTATTAATCGCGCGCTCTGGATCTTTGGGCTGATACAGATGCTGAGCATACTGGGTTTCGCGTGGCTGGCGAGCGGGGGAACCGAGCTATGGCAGTTAGCCCTCGTGATTGCCTTCGAGTACCTCGGAGTGGGGCTGGGTACGGCGGCGTTCACCGCTTTTATTGCGCGAGAATCGAGTAAAGCGTTTGCGGCGACACAGTTCGCACTATTCACTGCGCTGGCCGCGGTACCGCGATCCTTGGCTAATGCGGTGACGGGTTTTATCGTTGAAGAAACCGGCTGGACACTCTTTTTTCTGCTCTGTACGCTCCTGGCATTACCGGGTTTGGTAATGTTGTGGTGGGTTGCCCCTTGGCGTAATAACGACGAGATTCGGTCTTGAGACGCGTCGAGTTGAGCCTGCACTATGGTGAGCACATGGCACGGAGCAGACTGAGGCGGCGGCTGCAAGCGCGAAGAGGACTGTGCGAGAGGTCAATGGTGTGAGATGGATCGTGTTTTTGTATCCGTGGCTTGAGTTATGGAGCCTACTCGCGCTGGGTAGTCGAACCAGCGCAGGCATCGCCTTGCTGTGGGTGTTAGGTGCGGGTGTCTTGGGTGTGATGCTGATGCGCGTGGCCGGTGCCCAGACCTTGGGGCATTTACGCGCGGCGCAGCAGCAGGGCAGCTTGCAGACGCATTTGCTGCAAGACAATGTGGCGCTGGCGATCGTGGGCCTGCTTTTATTGATCCCCGGGATGGTGTCTGATGCTCTCGCCGTGCTCGTGCTGATTAGGCCTCTCCGAGGCCTGATATACCGATTGTTCGCGCCCAGCGGGGTTTTCAGTGGAGGGGTCAGCGGAGGCTTTCAGCACAATCAGTCCGGAGATGACGGGGTCACGCTGGAGGGCGAATACGAGCAAGTCGGCACTCGGCGGGTTGTGCCACCGTCTTCAGGCTCGGAGCACCCACCCGAGTAAATCTCTAACCCATTGTTTTTATTAACTAAAATAAATTATTGCCCTAGATTATGGTTTTTTTTAGCACTCTCGCTTGCAGAGTGCTAAAAAATCCCTTGAAATGCGTCCCCTCGCCCCCATATCTAGGATAAGCCTAAGAAGGGCGAGTTAGCGAAACTGATAACTTTGGAGAAGCAAACCCATGAAGATTCGTCCGCTGTACGACCGCGTGGTCGTTCGTCGAAATGAAGAAGAGGAGACCTCAGCTGGAGGCATCGTGCTACCAGGATCTGCGCAGGAGAAGCCCAATCAGGGCGAGATCATCGCAGTAGGGGATGGCAAGGTACTGGACAATGGTGAGCAGCGTGCATTGGCTGTGAAGGTTGGCGATAAGGTCGTTTTCGGCCAATACGCTGGCAACAACACCATCGAAGTGGACGGCGAAGAGCTGATCCTAATGAGCGAGAGTGAAATTTACGCGGTCGTTGAGTAAGCGAACCGTTCTGACCTGAAAGTAAAGGAAGAGTAAACATGGCAGCTAAAGACGTATTTTTTGGCGATAAAGCACGAGCAGGCATGCTTGAGGGAGTCAATATCCTCGCTGATGCTGTGAAGGCGACGCTGGGCCCAAAAGGCCGTAATGTAATTTTAGAAAAGTCCTTTGGCGCACCGACCGTCACAAAAGATGGTGTATCGGTAGCGAAGGAAATCGAGCTGAAAGATCGATTCCAAAACATGGGCGCACAGATGGTGAAAGAAGTGGCATCACAAGCTTCTGACGCTGCCGGTGATGGCACCACGACGGCGACGGTATTGGCACAGTCGATCGTCAATGAGGGGCTCAAAGCCGTTGCAGCGGGCATGAACCCGATGGATCTGAAGCGCGGTATCGATAAGGCCGTGGTGGCTGCAGTAGAGGCGGTCTCAGGTATGAGCACGGCTTGCGAAGACACCAAGGCGATTGCACAGGTCGGTACGATCTCTGCAAACAGTGATACCTCGGTGGGTGAGATTATCGCTGAGGCGATGGACAAAGTGGGCAAAGAGGGCGTGATCACGGTAGAAGAGGGATCCGGTCTTGAGAATGAGCTCGACGTGGTGGAGGGCATGCAGTTCGATCGCGGCTACCTATCCCCTTATTTCATCAACAATCAGGACAACATGTCGGCTGAAGTGGAAGAGCCCTACATTTTGTTGGTCGACAAGAAGATCTCTAACATCCGCGAGTTGCTGCCGGTTCTCGAGCAGGTTGCCAAGGCATCACGCCCACTGGTGATTGTGGCAGAAGACGTCGAAGGCGAAGCACTGGCTACTCTAGTCGTCAATAACATGCGCGGCATCGTTAAGGTATCGGCCTGTAAGGCGCCGGGGTTTGGTGATCGACGTAAAGCGATGCTGCAAGATATCGCTGTTCTGACCGGTGCTACCGTGATTTCTGAAGAGGTTGGTTTGGATCTTGAGAGCACGGCACTTGAGCACTTAGGGAATGCGAAGCGCATCACGATGGACAAAGACAACAGCACGATTGTTGACGGGTCCGGTGACGCAGAAGCGATTAAGACTCGCGTTAGTGAGATTCGAGTGCAGATCGAAAACACCTCCTCTGATTACGATCGCGAAAAGCTCCAAGAGCGCGTGGCAAAGCTGGCAGGCGGCGTTGCCGTGATTAAAGTCGGTGCGGCGACAGAGATCGAAATGAAGGAAAAGAAGGCACGGGTTGAAGATGCCTTGCACGCGACGCGTGCGGCGGTAGAAGAGGGCGTGGTAGCGGGTGGTGGTGTTGCACTGATCCGCGCGATCTCTCAAATCACCGGTCTTGAGGGTGACAACGAAGATCAGAATATCGGTATTGCGGCGGCGTTGCGGGCGATGGAAGGTCCGCTTCGTCAAATCGTCGGTAATGCGGGTGACGAAGCTTCAGTTGTCCTCGACAAAGTGCGTCAAGGTGAAGGTAACTACGGTTACAACGCCGCCACGGGTGAATATGGCGACATGATTGAAATGGGTATCTTGGATCCCGCAAAAGTAACGCGTACTGCCCTGCAGGCAGCGGG
>CAJQKG010000145.1 GCA_905478845.1 uncultured Luminiphilus sp. | reverse complement strand
CGTTTTTTTTACTGCCTTACACGGGGGTGGGTCTAAATATGATCTCCCTCTTTGCCTTCTTACTGGTGCTCGGTATTGTCGTGGACGATGCCATTATCGTAGGAGAATCGATCCATACTGCGCAGTGCAGGGGGCTCAGCAGCGGTGACGCCGCTTTGTGGGGCGTGCGAGAGGTGGTAAAGCCCGTTCTGTTTGCGGTCATCAGTACCATGGTGTTTTTTGCACCAATGATGTTCATGCCGGGCGAGTGGGCACATGCTGCGAAGGGGATCCCTATTGTTGTGTTACTCGCACTGACCTTCTCTCTGGTCGAATGCCTGCTTATTTTGCCGGCCCACTTGTCAAAAATCGGACCCGAAAAGCCGGCTACGAAGCCACTATTGAAGCAATTGGCGTTGTGGCGCCATGCTTGCGCCGACGGGTTACTGTCGGTCGCTAAAAATCATTATCGGCCATTATTACGATGGGCCTTACAGCACCACTTTTTGGTGGCAGGCTTTTTCCTGGTGATGTTGAGCCTGAGTTTAGCGTTTTATGGCGGTGGGTGGCTGCGGTCAGCGTTTTTCCCGCGGATCAACTCCGACTTTGTGGAAGCCCGCATTACCATGCCAGAAGGGGGAGCCTTCCTGCAGTCCGAACAAGTGATGCAGCGGGTCGTGAAGACTGCTGAGGCCTTAAAGAGCGAATGGAACCAGCGGCCTGAGTACGATCAAGCGCCTGCGATCGGCAGCGTGTTGGGCCGAGCTCGAGACAACGAGGTCGAGGTGTTTATTCAAACGCTGGGCCAGGGCGTGGACACGGAGGCTTTCGCGAAGGCGTTGCGTAGTGCGTCTGGTACGTTGGATGAAGCCAAGGAGGTCCGAATGGATTACACCATTCGCGATCCGGGTAAGCCCATTAGGTTGGTGCTGGCGTCGCGCAACATCAAAGAGCTTGAAGTCTTGGCCACTGATGTTAGGGCCGCTCTCCTATCTTATCCTGGTGTCTTTGACGTCTCTGATAGTTTTGATAGTCCCCGTGATGAATTAGTGCTCGAGCTCAAGCCTGCAGCCGAAACGCTGGGCATAACCCTCGCTGATGTCGCGCTTCAGGTGCGGCAGGCCTTTTATGGTGCCGAGGCGCAACGCATTCCTCGTGGTCGTGAAGATGTGAAGGTGATGGTGCGCTACCCCGAGGCAGAGCGGCTAGCGATTGCTAATCTACATGACATGTATATTCGTGTGCCCGGGCGCGGGGAGGTGCCCTTTGAATCTGTTGCCGCTTATCGGGTGGAGGCGGGCTACCAAAAACTGGAGCGCCTCGACAGGCTGCGGACACTCGAGATCGATGCTGATGTTGAGGCCAATGGTCCTCCTCCTCGCGACATTGTGGATGCGATATTTCGCGACTATCTGCCCACTTGGCTGCAGCAATATCCCGATTTATATGTGAACTTGGATGGTGAGCTGCAGGAAGAGATGGAATTTCGGGATGCCACCGTCAGGCTCATGGGGCTCGCCATGATGATTATCTATGCGCTAATGGCGGTTGCATTTCGGTCCTACTGGCAACCGCTGTTGATTCTCACCGCCGTCCCCTTCGGTTTGATGGGCGCTATATTCGGGCACATGATTCTTGGTTGGCAGGTCAGTCTGTTTTCCATCTTGGGCGTGACCGCTTGTGCGGGGGTGGTTGTGAACGACAATCTGGTGCTCATTGATCGTATCAATCGGCTGCGAGAGGAGGGACAAGAGCTTTTCAGCGCATTGCTGCAGGCCGGTGAAGATCGATTTCGACCGATTATATTGACCTCTTTGACGACCTTTGTCGGCCTGCTACCGATCATGTCAGAGACGAGTGTGCAGGCACAATTTTTGATTCCTATGGTGACATCGCTGTCATTCGGTGTGCTGTTCGCCACCGGTGTGACGCTCATACTAGTCCCCGCTTTGTTTTTGATCGCGGAGGATTTGGGGGCATTCAGGCTACGCTTACTGCATCGTTACAGAGCCCATCGAGGGGAGGCCTCTGGCCTATATTAGGCCAGCGACTTATCGCGGCCGGTAGCTTGCCGAGTGCCTGATCAGCGAATCAGCGTGGCTGTGGGCCAGCGGCAATAATAGCCCCACTCACATCAAACTTTTGGATGTTCTCCGTAAAGAGCTTTGCCAGCTGATGGGCCTGTGCTTCATAGGCGTCATCGTCACCCCAGCCCGCCTTGGGGTCCGTGTACTGGGGATCAACCCCCGCAATGTGAGTGGGGTAAGAGAGGTTGAGGCTCTCTATGTGCTGTGTTTCTGCGCCAATGAGTAGGCCTTCCTGTGCCGCTTTGACGACTGCACGGGTTACCGGGATTGGAAAGCGTGCACCGCTTCCGCCGGCTGCGCCCGATCCCCCGGTCCATCCTGTATTGATCAAATAAACCTGACTGCCAAAATCTTCAATGCGTTTAATCAATAGTTCGGCATAGTCGCCCGCGGGTCTGGGCATGAAAGGTGCGCCAAAACAGGTAGAAAAAGTGGGGTTGATGCCGGCCTCTGCACCCACCTCGGTTGAGCCCACTCGAGCCGTATAGCCGGATAGAAAATGAAAAGCGGCGGCCTCTTTCGATAAGATTGAAATGGGTGGCAAGACACCAAATACGTCGCAGGTTAGGAAGATAACGCATCCAGGTTCACCGCCGGCATTGCTGGATGACCGTTTTTGAACATGCTCTAGGGGGTAGCAGCAGCGCCCATTTTCGGTCAATTGCGTATCGCAGTAGTCTGCACGCCCTTGCTCATCGAGCACCACATTTTCTATGATCGCACCGGTGCGGATAGCATCCCAAATGACGGGCTCATTTTTTTGACTTAAATCAATGGTTTTTGCGTAACAGCCGCCTTCAATATTGAAGACGGACCCCTTGGCCCAGCCATGCTCATCGTCGCCGATAAGGTAACGACTGGGGTCTGCTGACAGCGTCGTTTTGCCAGTACCCGATAGGCCAAAAAACAAAGTGGTATCGCCGCCCTCGCCAATATTGGCTGAACAGTGCATCGGCATCACATCTTTCTCTGGCAGTAAGAAATTCTGCACTGAAAACATCGCTTTTTTCATTTCGCCGGCGTAACGCATGCCGGCGATTAGGACTTTCCGCTGTCCGAAATGAATGATCACGGTGCCATCAGAGTGCGTGCCGTCGCGCTCAGGGTCACAGACAAAATCGGCGACGTTGAGTATTTTCCACTCCGGTTTATGCGAAGGGTTATAGGTTTCAGGCCGGATGAACATATTGCGGCCAAACAAGGATTGCCAGGCTGTCGCGGTAATCACTTTGACCGGGAGATAATGATCACTGTGCTCTCCGACATGCATGTACTGCACCCAGGTCTCAGACTGATTAGCGTGGGACTTTACTCGCTCCCATAGTGCGTCAAATCGATCAGCGTCAAACGGACGATTAACGCCTCCCCAGTCGATCGCCTCTTCGCTAGAGGGCTCCTTAACGACAAATCGATCCGCGGGCGACCGGCCGGTGCGGGGCCCCGTTTCGATCCGCAATGCGCCCGTGTCAGATAAAATACCCTCACCCCGGGCCAGCGCCATTTCAATGAGTGCTGTCGGCATTAGTTCGGTGTGAGTTTCAGGAGCTGTGGGGACTGCGTCGGTCATTTTGGGTTCCGTGATGAGTGCATTATGGCAATGGGTTTGTGTGAGCGGCTTGTCGTTTTGCTATTTGTTCATGTTCAATTCGTACCACGTTAATGTAGCGTCCTCGCCTCGCCCTTTTGGGGCGCGTTGATGACACCTGCTGGATCCAATACTTCTGGGCCGAAACAATATGATGTACCGCACAGTTCACAAGTCAACGTGATCTCACCCAGTTCAGCAAGAATGTCTTCTTTTTCTGAGTCAGGCAGTAACGCAATGGTATCGGCACTTCGTTCGCGACTACACCGACATTTAAACAAAATGGGGGTGGGTGGGTATAGCGTTACGGTTTCCTCATGATAAAGCTTGAATAATAGCGTCTCCGGGGGTAGATCCAGCAACTCAGTCGAGCTGATCGTTTCGGCCAGCGTGCAGAGGTGGTTCCAGTTTTCCTCGCGTGCAGCCCCTTGGGATAGTTGTGCGGGTAGCTGCTGTAGCATCAAGCCAGCGCTGGTTTGACCGTCACTGGCAAGCCAAAATTTGGCCCCTAACTGTTCACTTTGAGCAAAATAAGCCTCTAAGACGTCAGCGAGAGAGCCTTTTTCTAAGGCGACGATGCCTTGATACCGCTGCCCCTGATCCCGTTCTATCGTCAGCGCCAGGTGCCCACCGCTTAGCAGCGACATGGGGTCGCTGCTCTCTTGTTGAATGTCGCCCTGCGCAATGCCGCGAATGTGCCCTTCGCTTGAACACTCCACCATTGCGAGGGTGATTGCGTGGCTACTTTTTGCCTGCAGAATAATCCTGCCTTCATACTTTAAATTGTTACTGATGAGCACGGCGGCAGAGGCAAATTCACCCAGTAAGCGGTTTACTGTCTTGCTATAGGGTTGCTGGCCAAGCATGTCCACCAGAGCAGGGCCCAGCTTGACGGACTCGCCACGCACATCGATGCCGTCAAACAAGAAGCGGAGGCTAGTATCAGTGAGCATTTCCATGGGGTCGCAGTGTACCATTCGAGATTCACAGCATAACCGGGTGTCTGCCACATCCCAATCGGATTACTGCATGTCTGCTATTTATTTATCAGAGATTCATCACCTCGACGCCGATGCTCGCGAACAGGCGTTGCAAGCGCTGCATGACTACCTGACAGAGCAATTAGGTGCGAGCGTCTCCAGACGGGATGCCGAACTCGTCTTCAGTGGAACCGGTTATTCGGGCACCGTCTTGCTAGACGAAGAAACGTTACACGGTGAGCTGAAGCTGAGCCTACTGATGAGGCCCCTAAAGGGCACCATTATGCGAGAAATAGAGGCCGTGTTGGCGCGTTATCTGGAGGGCGAGTGAGCCCTCTCGATAGGAGATTTTAACTGCTGAGTGCTTTCACCCGCGCATTGAGGCGGCTCTTGTGCCGTGCTGCCTTGTTCTTTTTGATGATGCCTCGGTTCGCCATTCTGTCAATGACGGGAACCGCTGAGTCGTAGGCTGCTTGCGCTTCTTGGGCGTTGTCAGCATCGATTGCCGCTACGACCTGCTTAATTTTGGTGCGCACTAACGATCGTAAGCTGGCATTGTGTGCCCGACGCTTGTCATTTTGTCGAGCACGCTTTTGTGCTTGGGGGGAATTAGCCACCAGTAATCTCCAAGGGACTATCAAACGGGCGCGAATGATCAGAGATACACGATTCAATGTCAACTAGCACGATCACGACAACGCCGCTAATAGGGCTTATTAACTGTTTACCACCCTAACCAGATCAGTAACCAGCCAAGTGCCGCAAAAGCGACTGACGAGCCCGCCTGATCTAAGCGAAACAGGGCATAGCAGTAGCTAACGGGAGGTAGCAATAGGGAAACCATGCCCCAAGTAAATTCTGCGCGCCAAGAAGTAATCATCAGCAGCACCCAGCTGACTAACAAACAGGCGGCCCCTAGGGTCATTAAAAACGAACTTGAAGCTTCCATTTGTCCTCTCTGAAGGGTAGGTTGCGATGCGCCGCGAAGGGTACCAGAAAGCCGCAAGCAAGGGCACAATGACGTGGTGCTTGATCACAGGAATCGCATGACAGAGATTGAACCGCTGCACGACGATGATCCGTTCGCAGAGATCAGGCCTTATTCCAACCGCGAGGCTCCCGATGTCCTGCGTCGATTGACCCTCGATGCTGAGCTAATAGAGACCCTTGCCCAGTGGCGGCTGTCTCGGCTTAACCGTATTTGGCCTGCCTTTGCCCAAGCCCTCGCGAGACTGTGGTTGCAGACGATGGTGCGTCGATTGTCGTCAGTCGAGGACCTGCAGAACCTCATTGCGCCAGCCCTGTCGCGCATGATCAAGAAAACATCCCAGTTCTCGGTCAGCGGTATTGAGCATCTCGACCTGACGCAAGCTCGCGTCTACCTGAGTAATCACCGCGATATTTTTCTGGATGCTGCGTATGCAAATTACGCGTTGCATCGTATGGGCGCGCGGACGATGTCGCTTGCGATCGGCGACAACTTGCTCTCCAAACAGTGGGTGGCTGATTTAATGCGTCTTAATAAAAGCTTTGTGGTGAAGCGCAATCTTGGCGGCCCTAGAGCGTTATTAGCGGCGACCAAGTTACTAGCGCGATTCATACGCCAGTCTGTCGCCCAAGATCATCATCCCATTTGGATAGCGCAGCGCGAGGGGCGAGCAAAGGATGGCCGTGACGTCACAGAACCCGCGGTGATTAAAATGCTGACACTCTCCAGGCGTCAGAATGAAACACCCGAAGCCGTGCTGAAAAGCCTCAATATTGTTCCGCTGGTGATTGCTTATGAGTTGGACCCCTGTGACGTACTAAAAGCCGCTGAGCTGTCTGCTGGGGCCACCTATACCAAGGCTGAATTTGAGGATGTGGCGTCAATGTCGCTAGGGATTATGGGCCAAAAGGGCTGCGTGCATCTCCATTTCGGAGATCCCCTTGACCCTGATCTCGACGTCGCCGGTGTCGTGAGTGCTATCGATCAGCAAATGGTGGCTTATTACCGTCTATATGGGACCAATGTCTGGGCTTGGGAGTGGCTACATGACCGCAAGGTGCCCGATTTTGTGACCCTTCATCAGGGTGAAATCTCCGAGGCGGCATTTCGGTCGCGTATTGAAGCCGCTCCGCTGGAATATCGAGAACGCTTACTGACAATGTATGCGAACCCAGTCAGTCGGTTATTGAGCGAAACGGTCGCCACAGAGGGCGCTTAATGTGATCGATGAGGCGCTGCAGGATGAGATCCGCGTGGCCTATCAGACGCTCACTGAGGCGCTGCAACTGAACCCGCGTTGGGGGCAGCGGCAGATGATCGCTGAGGTAGCCAATGCGCTGGGTGACCCCGAAGCTGACCCACCCATTGCTGTGGTGGAGGCGGGTACGGGAACAGGTAAGACCGTTGCTTACTTAGTGGCGGCCTTACCTATCGCGCGCAAGCGAGGGAAAAAAGTGGTGGTTGCTTCGGCCACGATTGCGCTGCAGGAGCAGCTGTTATTTCGCGATTTGCCCGATGTGATGCGCAACAGCGGTCTCGAGTATGAGGCAGCCCTCGCTAAGGGGCGGGGTCGCTATATCTGCCTGCTTAAGCTTGATCAACAACTTTCTGAGCAAGTCGTTGATCCTGTTATCCCCCTTTACCCTGACGAATTTGCAGCGCCTGATAAGGCAATGGCGGGGCCCATTTTTGATGAGATGGTCGAGGCTTTAGGTTCAGGTCGCTGGGATGGCGACTTCGATTCTTGGCCTGGGAGTCTTGAGGCAGGGATTAAGCGGTTGGTGTCTACGGAACAAAGTCAGTGCATTGGTCGTCGCTGTCCTCACGTGAGCCAATGCAGTTTTTTTCGTGCGCGTGAGGGCTTGGAAAATGCCGATATTGTCGTCACCAATCATGATTTAGTGCTGTCAGATTTGCGCCTTGGCGGCGGGGTCATCCTGCCGGCACCCGAAGAGTGTTTCTATATTTTTGATGAGGGGCATCAGCTGCCCAGCAAATGTCTGAATCATTTTGCACTCCGCTTTCACAGTGGCACCACTTTGCAGGGGTTACGAGATAGCGAGCGCTGGGTAGAGAGCGCCAGCGCTGGTTGGATCAAGCGTGGACTCGACGAGCGAATCATGCCGACACTCGCGGCGCTCTTTGAGGATCTACTAGAGCGCACTCTTCAGATCGCTGAGACACTCTGGACGCTGTTTCCTGATGAGGGGGTGGAGCGAGCAGAATATCGTTTACCTCATGGCCGAGTGCCTGCCGAATTGGCTGAACAGGCAGCCATGCTGTTGGCGCAATGGGAGAAGCTGCACCGAGAGGCGGGCCGGCTAGAGGCAATGCTTGAAAATAGAACCAACGAGACCGCGTTGGTGCCCGAAGAGCAAGGCGAGTCTGTCAATAATCCCGACGTCGACTTAGTCAATGCGCAAGGAATGGTGGCGCGTGCAGAACAGCAGGTCGCCGTGTGGAAGGCATTTGCTCAAGCGCCGAGCAGTGAGCAGCCCGGTGACGGCTGGGCGCGTTGGTGTCTGCATCGGGGCAATCTGCAGTCGATAGAATGTCAGGCCAGTCCAATATTGCCCGGCGAGTTGCTCAAGGACGCGCTGTGGGACAGGGCCGCTGGGGCCGTTGTGACGTCAGCAACACTGGCCGCGCTGGGCACTTTTGATCGCTTTAGAGAGCGTTCGGGAATACCGAGCTCTGCGAGATGGAAGCAAGTAGCGAGTCCCTTTAATCCCAAGAAAGCCATATTCTCGGTGCCGTTAATGGCCACTGAGCCAAGCCAGGCAGAGGCCCATACCGAAGAGCTTATCGCGCTGATACCGGAACTCATACGAGACGATCTGGGCGTTTTGTTGTTATTCACGTCACGTCGTCAGCTTGAGGCGGTATTGACGGGTATCGCCACCGTCATCTCGCATCATCGGTTGGTACAAGACCAATTGAGTAAAAGTGCTTTGCTCACGGCGCATCGCCGCAATATTGATCGGGGTGAGTCCTCGGCAATATTTGGGTTGGCGAGTTTTTTTGAAGGTATCGATTTGCCGGGTGACTACTGCCGACATGTCGTGATTGCTAAGTTACCCTTTGCGGTGCCCGATGATCCCATTTCTGCGGCTCACGCGGAATTACTCGACGCACAGGGTCGAGATCCCTTCATGGAGATCAATGTTCCCGATGCCGCACAGAAGCTGATTCAGGCGAGCGGCAGATTACAGCGCACTGAGGAAGATGAGGGCCGTATTACGCTCCTCGATAAGCGCTTACTGAGTCGCCGATATGGGCGCGTGATGTTGGATACACTGCCTGCCTTCACCTTTGAGTTGGCGGGAAGCGCGTCACGGTAAAGGAGGGAGCAAGAAGATGGGGCTAACATCGCAAGAAGCCGCGCGTAATGCCATTGCGGCGCAACTCATTGAGCTAGAGGCTAGCTTAAGGCAGTTGGGTCTATGGTCTGATGAAGTGCCCTCACCAGAGTCCTTGGTGTCGGATCAGCCCTTTGCTGTCGACATGCTTGAGATGGAGCAATGGCTGCAGTATGTATTTTTACCCACGCTGTATGACTTGTTAAAGCGGGATGCTCCTCTTCCTGAGCAATGTGCTGTCGCGCCCATGGCTGAGGAAACATTGGGTAAAAAGTCACTGCCTTGTAAGGCCGTCATCGCGACGCTACGTGACCTCGATCGTCTCATTACGGAAACGCCCTGATCCCCATCAGTGAGGCAAAAAAAACCCCAGACGAATCTGGGGTCTTGATGAGGCAGCGACGCTTAGAACTGAACGCGCTTGGTGAAGCCGCCATCCACCACAACATTGGTGCCTGTCGTCCAGGCCGAACGCGGGCTAGCTAAGAAAGCCACAGTGTCTGCTATTTCGTAGTTGTCGCCCATTCGCCCCATGGGAATATTGGCAATGGTGGCATCGTAAAAATCAGTCATATGCGTTTTGATTTGCTCCCATGCGCCGCCTTCAAAATAAACGGGTCCTGGACTCACTGAATTCACGCGGATACCGGATCCCGCGAGGGCTTGCGCTAGATTGCTCGCATAATTTAAGAGACCTGCTTTGATGGCGCCATACGGGCTAGGGCCAGCGAAGGCTTCCACAGCCGCAGTGGTTGAGATCACCACAATGGCGCCCGCATCAGACTTTTCCAAATAAGGCTGCGTTAATTCGACGCCTCGCCAGGTGCCCAGCATGTCTGACTCAAAGTTGGCGCGCCAGCCCGCTTCACCATTGTCAGCGCCTCCTGCAGAGACGTTAGGCACAAAGATATCGATGCCACCCAAGGTATCAGCGCAGGTGTTGACCCACGCCTCAAGAGAAGCCGCGTCGGTGACGTCGACGACACTGCCGCAGGCCTTGACGCCTTTACTGGTGAGTGAGGCAACCGTTTCGTCAACCTCTGTCTGGTTACGCGCGCAGACGCCGACATGGCAGCCCTCATCCGCTAGTGTTTCGGCAATCGCGCGACCAATGCCTTTGGTGGACCCGGTAATCAGGGCGACTTTACCTTTCAGTTGTAAATCCATTGCGTTTCTCCTTGATAGTTACTGTCGTTGTATTGAATCAGCTGACGCCATTTTTTAAGCATCGAGAGCCATAAATTCTTGAAGCGCTTCTCCCTTTGAGCAAACCCAGGTTTCTAACGCGGTGACGCGCTTAAAGAAATGCCCGACGATATATTCGTCGGTGGTGGCGATGCCGCCATGTAGCTGAATCGCTTCCTGCGTCACTTTTCTGCCCACGGCGGCCGATTTCACTTTGGCTGCGCGCGCAAAGCGTCCCCGATCTGGGGAGTCGCGGTCTGCCGCGTCGCAGGCAGCGTAGACTAAAGATCGAGTGGTTTCAGTTTGGATGAGCATATTGGCCATACGATGTTGCAACGCCTGAAATGACGCCAGCGGCTGTCCAAATTGCTCTCGCTGTTTGGTGTAATCCACCGTCGTATCTAATGCCGCTTGCGCCGCGCCCAAGGTCTCTGCACTGCTCAAGGTCATCGCGCACTCACGAAAGGCCGCTAAGGCCTCTGCTGCGGCATCCCCCATGAGTAAGATTTGGTCATCGTTAATGGGGAGGTCAAAGTGGCAATTGGCGCCCCCTTTACCATCGTGCGTTGGAAAGGTTTCACAGCTCAGTCCCTCGGCATTTTTTGCCACCAGCACCCACGCGAGTCCGTTGCCGCTATCGGCCAATACAACAAAGTGTGTGGCGGAGGCGCCGGCACTGATCCAGTATTTTTTCCCCTGCAAATGCCACCCAGAATCCGTTTGTGACAAGGTGCAGGAGGGGGAGAGTCGACTTTCCGCGGTTGGCTCATCAATGGCCGCTATTGCAATCAACTCGCCAGAGATGACGTCTGGTACGAGTGCGGTGGCTCGCTCACTGCGCATCAAAACGGTACTCGCGACCGCGAGCGTATCGATTAAAGGTTCAGTGACGAGGTATTGGCCGCACAGTTCAGCGAGAATGGCGATTTCGCGCAGGCCAAAGTTAAGGCCGTCCATCGACTCTGGAAAGGGCATCGCTAGCCAGCCCATCTCGGCAAACGCCTGCCATTTCTGAGGTTGATTATAAATAGCCTCGGCAATCTGATCGCGGCGCTGATTGAAATCGGTATTCTCGCGCAAGTATCGGTCTGCGGTATCCCACAGCATGGTTTGTTCTTCGGTCATCGTCACGCTAGTACCTCAGAGTCCAAGTACGTGCTTGGCAATAATGCTGCGCTGAATTTCTGCCGTACCACCATAAATAGTGGTTGCTCGGCTGTTGATGTATTCCGCCATGGTGGTCACCGATTCGCTGGCGGCAGCGGTGCTGCCTTCATAAGACGGCGCTAACACCTCACTTTGCCACGGTATCGCGCTCTGACCAGCGGCTTCAATGAGCAGCTCTGCACAGCGTTGCCCGAGCTCGGTGCCCGACACTTTCACAAGCGATGACAGGGCGCCCGGATTATCCCCAGCAGTCAGGCTACCTTTAATGCGCAGCTCAGTTTGCTCTAGTGCCATGACGTCGATCTGTGTCTCAGCAACGCGGTAGGCAAAAGTGGGATCAGCGGTCACGCGGCATGTCTCGCTCGACATCATGTGCTGCATCTTGCTGAGCTGTTTTTTCAGATCGATCGTAAAGTGCTGCCCACCGCGTTCAAACTCGAGCAGTGATTTGGCCACTGTCCAACCTTGGTTTTCTTGCCCTAGTAAATTCGCAGTAGGCACACGCACGTCTTCAAAGAAAACCTGACATTGCTCGACTTCACCGTCGAGACTGGTAAAGGGTTTAACGGTAATACCGGGTGTCGCCATATCGATCAAGAGAAAGCTGATACCGGCTTGCGGTTTGACGGTTTTATCGGTACGCACTAAGCAAAAAATCCAGTCCGAGTAATGCGCCATGCTGGTCCATATCTTGGTGCCATTGACAATGAAATCGTCGCCATCATGCTCTGCGGTTGTCTTGAGAGAGGCCAGATCTGATCCGGAACCTGGCTCAGAGTAGCCCTGACACCAGACGTTGCTGCCTGAGATGATGCCGGGTAAAAAACGTTCTTTTTGGCTTGGTGTGCCAAAGTGCATCAGCATGGGTCCCAGCATTTGAATGCCCATCATCACCGGGGTAGGGGCATTAGCCTGCCGACACTCTTCCTGAAAAATGTAGCGCTGTTGAATATCCCAACCTGTACCGCCATATTCTAGAGGCCAATCGGGTGCACCCCATCCGCGCTGATGCAAAATAGATTGCCACTGCCGGCCTGCTTCGAAGTCTGAGAAGACACTAGTGGTGCGCTCACCTGCCCGAATCAATTCCGGTGTTAGTGCTTCACGCAAAAAGTCTCTCACAGCGGCACGAAAAGCGTCAGAGTCTGTGGGTAAGGGGCTAGAAGCGTTCACGTTGGGTCCTCTTCTGAGATCAATTAGCGTAAGGATACACCCTGTCAGGTTAATGAATCGCGCGACAAGGGGTATTGGGATCTTACCCGAGGGTGTTTGTCAGCGGCCGATAACTATATAGTAGGCGTTACGGTTAAAACAAACCAGCCTGCTTGTTTATCCCCTTTGCTTTTGCGCGTTTGCGATAGTGGATTGACCGCCACCCAGCGGGTATTTTTATCAATTTAGAATGAGGTAGGACATGCTCACTTCCAGTGAAAAAAGCACGCATATATTGGCTCAGTTGAAAGCGTTTATGTCGGAGCACATCTACCCTAATGAGGTGCCCTATCGCACGGCTTTACATCACGCAGAGAATCGTTTTGCGTCTATGCCGCTCATGGACTCCCTCAAGGACAAAGCCAGGGCGGCGGGTTTATGGAATCTATTCGTGCCGCCTGAATTCGCTGAATACAGCGATCATGGGGGCATGAGCTTCCTTGACTATGCCCCGCTGGCAGAGGAAATGGGACGAGTCATCTGGTCGCCAGAAGTGTTTAACTGCAATGCGCCAGACACAGGCAATATGGAAGTCTTCATGAAGTTTGGCACCGAAGCGCAAAAGCGCGCTTGGCTAGAGCCGCTGTTATCAGGAGAGATCCGGTCCTCCTATGCGATGACGGAGCCACAGGTTGCCTCAAGTGACGCAACCAATATTGAGCTCCAGATCCGTCGGGAGGGCGATGAGTGGGTGCTCAATGGCCACAAGTGGTTTATCACCGGCGCCCCCTATGAGCGCTGCAAGATCTTTATTGTTATGGGTAAAAGTGACCCAGACAACGCCAGTCGGCACCTGCAGCAGTCGCAAATTCTGGTGCCGAAAGACACACCAGGGGTAGATATTGTGCGTCCGCTGACGACCCTGGGTTATGACGATGCCCCCATTGGCCATGCAGAAGTCACTTTTACCGACGTACGGGTGCCCGTCGACAATTTATTACTCGGGGAGGGCCGGGGATTTGATATTGCACAAAGTCGCCTTGCGCCGGGCAGGATGCATCACTGCATGCGACTGATTGGCGCGGGGCAGCGGTCTTTGGAGCTTGCGTGCCAGCGGGTCGAGGAGCGTGAGACGTTTGGCAAAAAGCTGAGCGAGCACCAATCGATTCGCGAAAATATTGCCCGCAGCTATGCCGAGCTCGAAATGGCGCGTTTGCTGGTGCATAAGACTTGTTGGCACATTGACACCCACGGTGTGAAGCCCTCCATTGAGCTGATTTCGGCCACTAAAATTACGGTTCCTAAGCTCATTCAGTACCTGATTGATCGGTGCATGCAGATGTACGGAGCGGGCGGTCTCACTGAAGACTGGTGTATGGCAGAGCAGTTCAACTACGCTCGCTGGTGTCGACAGGCAGATGGTCCTGATGAGGTCCATGAGATGGCTCTGGGCAAGCGAGTGATCAGACAATACGCCGAAACGGAGTGAGGGTTTGTTTTGACATCGCTTCGCTGCGCGGCTGCAACCGATCTCACATAGGAAGCATTGATCGCAACAAGGAGAGACCTTAACCATGACAGATGATGAAAAGTTAGCCATTGTGAATACGCTTTACGCGAGCACGGGGGCGGGAGATTTTGATACGGCCGAATCGCTGCTGACCGACGATTTTTTTATTATTGAGGCTGAAGGGCTTCCTATGGCGGGAGAATATCGCGGTAAGACAGCGCTTAGAGGCCTTTATGCGCATGTTTTTGGCACCTTAAAGGTGGCCGATTTGGAACCCGAGGGCATGTCTGTAGGGGGGGATTATGTGGTGAACCTCATTTCATTTCGCTTTGAAAACCCTGATTTGGCGTCCGCGCAGCTGGCAGAGGTTTTCCGGTTCCGCGGTGACAAAGTGTGTGAGATTCGTCCCTATTATTTTGACCCTAAGCCGATCGTCGATGCTTGGGCTTATTACAGTCAAAAGGCAGACTAACTAGTCGTCAGCGCACTGTGTATCCGGGATCGCGCGGAAGGCATTTTGCACCTTGTGGCGTGCTATCGATCGGGGCTCGTTGCGCTATTACCACCTTATTGCCCCGGTCGTCGATCACCCCTCCCTGACGTGATGTCAGGGAGAGAGGGTCCTCAGGCGTTCAAGTACTTATCAATGGTCTGATGAAGGTGTCGTATCCGACTTTCTTGGTAACTGGCCAATATGACTTTGCCCGTCGCCGAGTTCTTCATGCCTTTTTGAACCGCTGGTAGGTTGGCATCATCTTGATCAAAGACGGGGCCTAGTGAGCCCAGTGCTTCGCAGTTTGCGAAGGGCTCATCAGCGGACAGCACTGTGCAAGGGGCGGCGGCGGGTCGCTCAGTTCCCTCGGGGTGGCGCAGCAGGATCATGACCTCAAAAATACAGCTGTCAGGATCGTTGCCGTTGGGCACAAACTTATAGACGATATTGCCGCCGTAGCCTATCCAAACCTGAAAATTGGGAAACAAGCTATACAGAATCGCGTCTTGTAGCTCCGCCATCGTGGGATCATCAAATGGTTCACCCGCGGCCTCTTCGAACATCTGACGATTCATCGCGGCGACATACTCCCGTGCCGACTGGTCAGTGGGCATATCGACATCCGCGTCACTGTCGGTGGCCATGCGGCCGGACAGCTTTAAAATATCTCGCGTGATGCTCTCTTCGCTCACGTCGCTGAGGTGAGGACTTGCGACCCCCATGGGCGTAGCGGATCGGCTGACATTATCGCCAAAGGTATCGTATTGAGAGTTCGCGTCACCCGTGAAGGTCAGTATTTGCTTATGCGTCTCAACAGTGTGCCAAGACTCCATAAAGGCTTCGGCCCCCACTTTCCAATTGCAATTCATGACACGTTGCACATGGACCGCCTTGAAGTATTTCTCTAAGGGAAACCGGTCGAAATGTTCAGGCAATATATCCAAGTATTCTTCTAGAGGCTGGCAGTCCAAGTTGAAGTTAATGAAAACAAAGCCACCCCACGTGGCGACTTTCACCTGTGGCAAGCTCATATCGCGATCGACGATATGCTCAAAGTCCCAATCATTGGGGATGCCTTTAAACTGTCCATCGAGATCCCAAGTCGCGCCGTGGAAAGGGCAGCGGAACTTATCGACCGAACCAGATTCATCGCGTAAACAGCGACCCCGGTGCCGACAGGAATTAATAAACCCTTTAATCTCGCCAGAGGGGGTTCGCGTGACAATCACGCTGCGATCGATAATCCAGTAAACGAAGTGGTCACCAGACTCAGGGATGTCCTCTTCGCGGCAGGTCATCTGCCACGTTTTAGGCCATAGTTTTTCTTTTTCTTCATTGAAAAACGCTGGGCTGATATAGCGGTCGACTGACAAGTCGTCATCACCCATGTAAGGGTTACTCTTGACCCTCAGGTATTCGGGTACCTCGACGGTTTCTAAGTCCAGCAGATCCTGCCAGGTCGTCCCGACAAAACGACCTCCATCGCCTTGTCTTTTTTGCTCAGCATTTGCCATGGTTTATCCCTTTAAACGCAGTGTTAACCCAATGATTAATTGTTATCGCGTTAATATATTAACGCCACTTATGCCCGGCGCGCCGTAAACATGGGTATACCCGACTTGCGGTTCCCCTGCTACCTGACGCTCACCGGCCTCGCCTCTTAACTGAACACAAATCTCATGAACTTGGCGCAGACCCGATGCTCCAACAGGCTCTCCGTTCGCCAAACAGCCGCCGTCCGTATTAACCGGCAGTTTGCCGTTAATATCAGTCGCCCCCTCAGCTAACCATCGCTCCTGATCTCCATGTGCACAGAAACCATTTTCCGCCATGTGCATGATTTCAGCGCCCACCTCTGTATCTTGCAACTGGGCCACATCAATATCGCTGGGGCCGACGCCCGCCAGCTCAAATGCGGCGGTCGAAGCCGTCACTGTGGGGGAGTCTGCGACCTCGGGGGGTTGCGACGGACTGAACACCTCGAAGCTACCGTAATTTCGTGATCGAACGACCGCCGTTTTTAAGTAGATCGGTCTAGGGTGAAAACGATGGGCAATGTCACTGCGACAGACCACCAGCGCACAGCCACCCTCTGCAGGTGAGCAAAACATATATTTGTTGAGCGGCTCGCTGACCATGGGCGCGTTATCGATTTCTTCCCAAGAGAGTGCCGTTCTTCGCCACGCGGTCGGCGTCAGTGAGCCATTTCGATAGGCTTTCTCGGCAACGCGGATTAACGTGTCGCGGGAGATACCGTGATCGTGCATATAACGCTGTATTTTCATGCCGAAATACTGGGTGGTCAGCATCAATCCGGTCTCTCCATACCAGTCCTCTAGCCCCCAGTCTTTGGGTTGAGGATTGAAGGCGCCGCGAGCATGTTTATCAAAACCGACCACCAGGCCGACGTCGTATTGCTCACTTTTGATCGCCGAGTAAGCCGCATTGAGCGAACTGCCTCCTGTCGCACAGCCATTGGCCACATTGGTAAATTGTAGGCCTGTCAGCCCAAGCAGATTCACTAGGGAGTCCGCATTGCCGCCGTCTTGACTCCCCCCAAAGGCAAATTGCATGGCTTTAAAATCGGTACCCGCATCAGCGAGTGCCGCTCTTACCGCTGCTGCGCCTTGCTCTAGGCCTGACATGCTGGCGGTTCTTCCAAAGGGGTGTAATCCCACCCCGACGATGGCTACGTCCATTAATGACTCTCCTTCGCAGCGCAGAATTGAAAGGTCAGCAATTCGTCACCGTCTTCGTTTTGTCGCACTGTAATGAGTTCCATTTTCATGGGCATGCCAATGTTCAGTTGCTCCGGCGTATTCTCGCGCAACCTGCTTTCTACTTTGAGCCCACACGCTAACTCGATATAGCCCACTCCATAAGGGGTAAAGGTTTCCGGCGTCTCGTCGGTATCATAAGGCGCTTTGGGCATAAAGGATTGAATGGTCCATGTCCATAATGTCCCTGCGCTACCCAAATCAGCCAAGACCGTATTTTGACTCGAGCAAGCGCGACACGAGCTCTGACTCGGAAAAGCGTGCTCTCCGCAATCTAGACAACGGCTCCCGATTAATCCGGCGGCTGGATCAGGCCAGTTAAACAGCCCCTCGTGAAGTGGTTTGGCTTCCGACATGCGTGCTCCAATGGCAATACTGGCAGTGCCGAGCGTCGTTGGCTTCAACGTTGCTATCTCATAGGCCCTGCGATGAATTCAGTCTAGGATATTGCGAATAAAAAAAGCAACCCGGATTGTTTGCTGAAGCGACTCGCCAGTGTGTAAGCTAATGGTGCCCAAACGGGGGATACATGGGTTCACAGAGGAGTGGTGGTAAATTGACTGGCAAAGCAGCTCGTAAGGCCACCAAACCAAGGTCTGCGCAAGATGGTGTGCGCAAAACAGGCTTGGGTGCGGGATGGCAGGCGGAAAAAAGTGCGTTGACCCGTCAGGCCATATTAGAAGCCGCAGTCCGCTGTTTTGTGCAGCATGGCTACACGAATACGACGACAGCCATGATTGCCGAGGAGGCGGATGTCTCTCGAGGTGCCATGATGCACCACTTTTCGTCGCGGTCCGCTGTCATGCAGGCGGTCGTCGGTTATTTGCATGTGCGGCGGCTCAATGAGTATCGACAGTTGATGAGTGACATTGACTCCCCGGACCAAACGCTGACTCGGACGGCCATCAGAACCTCGGTTGAGACGGCTTGGAAGTACGTCAACTTGCCCTCCTTTATTGCGTACCAAGAATTGTTGGGTGCGGCGCGAACCGACCCAGAGTTGGCAAGCGCGGTAGACGAAGTTGAACACGATTTTGAGCGCGAGTTTTTAAAAACGGTGAGGGCGGTGTTCCCTCATTGGAAGCAGGTTAAGTCGCTGAAAGCCGCCCATGAGTTGGTGCAATTTGTGATGCAAGGCATGGGAGTCGCCCATCGCTCTCCGCAACGCGAGCAGCGTGCGCGGCGGGTCATTGACACCGTCACCGATCATTTAGAAAAAATTTATTTAGCGGATACGGCTAATGAGTCATAAGTAATGGGGTGTGCTGGCTTCGAAAGCCACCGACTAAGCGATAAAGAAGGGGAGAGATATGGGATTAGTGGAAGGTAAGGTATGTTTGGTGACGGGCGGCGCCTCCAATCCAGGCTTAGGCCACGCGATCGCGCATAAGCTGGCCAGTGAGGGCGCCAGTGTGATTGTGACGGATGTCGACGGCGAGGGGGCTGAGCGCACGGCGGCTGAAATCAATGCGCAGGGCGGTCAAGCGCAGGCCTGGGCACAGGACGTTACCGATGAAGCCTTGTGGGACGAGACGATAAGCCGCATTCGCGCTGAATACGGCAAGCTCGACGCATTAATTAATAATGCGGGTATTGCGGTGCTGAAAACATTACCGGAACTCACACTGGCGGACTACAACCGACAGCTGCTAGTCAATATGACGAGTGTTTTCTTGGGTACGCAAAAAGCCGTGGCGCTGATGAGGGAGACGGGTGTGAAAGGATCCATTATTAATATGTCCTCCGTCGCGGCGCTGGTGGGTGTCCCCGCTTGCAGCGCTTATGCCGCCGCAAAAGGCGGTGTCATCGGATTTACCAAAACCGTCGCGTCAGAGACGGCTGCTGAGGGTATCCGCTGCAATACGATTCATCCGGGGCTCATTGACACCAACATGCAGCGGCAATCTTCAGTGGATAACCCTGAGGAGTATGTCAAATTAAATGATGCGGTACCCATGGGTTATATGGGACCGCCGCATTCAATTGCCGACGCCGCGCTCTTTTTAGTGTCAGACTTGTCGACTTACATGACCGGTGCACAAATGGTCATCGATGGCGGTCTGATTAACCAATAAATCTACCGATCCGAGAGGGAGAGCAGTATGAGTGACCAGAGCCGCGAAGATGAGTTGGCCATCCGTTCGTTGTTAGAGCGATATTGTGAGGGCGTTAATCAACGCGATGCAGCCGTGTGGGGTTCGACTTGGGCTGAGGATGCAGTCTGGGAGTTACCGCATTTGGGTATGGATGGTCTGAAGGGACGCGACACCATTGTGGGGGCTTGGCTCGAGGCAATGAAGATGTTCCCTTTCGTGAACATGATGGCGATGCCCGGCATGATCTCTGTCGAGCAAGATCGTGCAACGATGCGCAGTTACACGGACGAGGTGGCGGTGACTTCAGACGGGACCGAGCTGAGACCTCGTGGCCAGTACGACGATGAGCTCATCAAAGTCGCGGGACACTGGCAGTTCAGTCGCCGTACCTTCAAGGTGTTACATGGCGAGTAAGTGATGAGGCTGCTTAAACGCCGGGGAGACCGGCGGTTGAACCGCCATCAATGACCATTTCGGAGCCCGTGACAAAGCGGGCGTCGTCCGAAGCGAGATAGATCAGCAGCGCCACAATCTCATCCATGCTCCCGAGCCGACCCATCGGTGCAATGCCTTCAAGCATGTTCCGCGCCGCTTCAGGGTCAGGCGCGCCCGAAATCGCCCCTTGAATTAAGGGTGTTTCAATGACACCCGGATGAATGGTGTTGCAGCGAATACCGGTTTTTGTTTTGGCTAGGTGCACTGCGGTCGATTTAGCAAGCAGCCTCAGGGCGCCTTTCGTGGTGGAGTACGTCACATCGCCTGAGAGGGCTAACATGCCGTTAATAGAGCTATTCAAAATGATTGAGCCGCCGCTTTGGTCAGGGTTCTCTTTCATCAGCTCAATGCTGGCTTTAATGGCCAGCATCATCCCCGTGAGATTGATATCCACTAGATTTTTCCAGGCCTCAACCTCGACGGACTCAATGTCGCTGTCGCCAGTATTAGTGCCCGCGTTGGAGAAGGTAATGTCTAAACGACCAGCATGATCCCGAACTGCCTGCTGTACGTTTGCCCAGCCAGCCACATCCTGTACCGCGTGTTGAATAAAGTGAGCGCCCGTTTCCTTGGCAATCTCATCACCCGCTACCGTGTTGTTGCCGGTAAAAATCACCTGTGCGCCTTCCTTGATGAGTCCGTAAACAGCCGCCCTGCCGATCCCATTGGTGCCCCCAGTAATGAGGGCTACTTTGCCTTGAAGTCTGTCTGTCACCGCTTATCTCCTCTACAGGTTGATGGCTATTATGATGCGATAGTAGCTGCTTCCATCGCACTGCCGAGACCCTGTTGGCGTTGTGTGAAAAGCCAAATTTGGGGCTGGGCACGTTCATCGACGCGATGTATCCCGCTGCCTTATCGCTTTGTTAGGCCCTTATTGCGCCTCGCATAGTGCCGTTAATAGTGGCGTTAATAGGGCGTTAATAGGGCGTTAATAGTGCCGTTAACGTTGGCGTTATGGTTAAAAACCGTTCCGAACTGAGATTAGGTATCGCCATAGAAAAAAGCAAGCACGCTTGACTTTTTCTTTGCCGATACATAGTTTGGATGCTCAATTTCACACGCTTCCTAGGCCACTCTCGTAGGGTGATAGGACGCATCAAAATATCAACATAGCATCACATCATGCAGAAATTCAGTGAGGGGAAAAATGAGCACAGTTAGCGTTATTGTTCGTATTCAGCTAAGTGCAGAGAGTGCGTTAGGTTACGCAGAAGCCGCGAAGCCGGTCGTAGCAGCGACTCGGCAGGAGCCGGGTTGTCAGTGGTATGGTATCGCAGCTGATGTCACCGATCCCTGTGTGATCTGGGTCTCTGAGCAGTGGGCTTCACAGGCAGATTTAGACGCCCATTTGAAGACAGCTCATGTCGCGGACTTTTTGAAGGCATGTGCGGCGCTAGAAATACTAGATATGGAAGTGCGGCGTTACGAGGTGGCCTCAGTGGGCGATCTGGTAATGCCCGAATAATTACGCAGGCTGGGGAGCGAAATATGACTGTCGATACTAAGGTGCAATACGCCCGTATGGGTGCGCGTTTGATTGATCATGTGAAAAACGGAACGACTGATTGGGCGGCTGACACGATGGAGGTGCCATCCTCTAGCTATACCGATCCAGATCAATGGCAGCGCGAGATGGACCAGATTTTCAAGTCGCAGCCGATACTGGTCGGGATTTCCCAAGAAATCCCGGAAGCGGGCGACTTTAAGACCCTGAATATGCTGGGAATCCCCTTACTACTGACCCGGCAAAAAGACGGCAGTGCCAAGGTACTTTTGAACGTGTGTACCCATCGCGGCATGCAATTAATGGCAGAGCCCTGCGGTAACCAGAAGCTGTTTAGCTGCCCCTACCATGGGTGGACCTTTAAGGCCGACGGTTCATTGCGTGCGGTTGCGGACGCCCCGAAATTTGGTGAGGTCTGCGAGGGTGCGCGTGACTTGGTTCAATTTCCGAGTCATGAAGAAGGCGGATTGATTTTTGCCGTGTTAACGCCCGATAGCGATGTGGATATTCGCGCTTACTTGGGCGGTATGATGGAT
>CAJQKG010000144.1 GCA_905478845.1 uncultured Luminiphilus sp. | reverse complement strand
GCAAGGTGGTCACCAGGGCCAACAACCCTGTCAGCCAGATGGCCTGCACATCACCTGCCACGGGCACTCTCCAGCGGACGCAGCTGGTAGCCATCCGCCTGAATCAGAGCTCGAATGGCAGGGTGATTTATTTGCTCAACCCAAAAGTGCGCCGCCGCATTCTCTTGTGCGCGATTCAATAAAACGAGTGCCTGATCAATAGGCTCGTGATCCGACAACCATAAAATCTCTGTCTCGTTCATTAGCACATTATCCCGTTTACTCGCGACCACTCGAGCTGAGCGCGCGATGAACCCCGCACGGACCTGACGCTGGGCCACCATCGCGGTAACCAAGTTAACATTATCAACCCGCACCAAACCGGCTAAAACCGTTTCGGAAAAACCCGCCTCTCTCAGCACTGTTAACGCAGCGTTGCCGTAAGGCGCGAGTGTGGGATTCGCCAGACAAATGTCCCGCGGGTCGAGCGCACTGAGATCACTGATGGCAATGGGTTGACCCGCTTCTGGCCACCACAGCCCGAGCTCACCCAGCGCGTACGTGCGCAGAGAGTCAGCCACTGCAAACCCCTCCTCCACGAGTCGCTGAGGCCTGACTCGATCTGCCGCCATCAGCACATCAAATGGCGCGCCGTTGATAATCTGACTCGCCAGCTTGCCCGTCGAGCCAACTATAATGTCGTAACGATAGTCGGAGTGTGCCTCAAGATGCAGCGCAATCGCCTCTGCGGTGTCGCGGAAATTAGCCGCTACCGCAATGCGGGCCTCCACCACACTGCGCTCTGCCGATACCACCATCGCCCCACCCCATAACATTGCGACCACGATGACGAGAGCGCCGATAACTAGGCGATTTAACCGCATACGTGCCCCTCACTCCGATCCACGCTACGCGACACCTAGTTCATGGAGGCGTTGGCGTAAATATTGCTCGGCGCTATAGCGATCTGACAGCACCACGTCTGGACGAGGATGTAAAAAGAGTGGCAACGACATCCGGCTCGCCGAGTGGTGCGACGCGTCCGGAGTTGCAACACGATGGGTGGTTGAGGGCAGGTAACCGCCCGTCGCTTCTTGCAGCATATCGCCAATATTCACAATCAGCTGTCCCGGTTGGTGCGGCACTGACACCCATTCGCCCCCGGGCAACCTGAGTTCTAAACCGGGGCCGTCGGCTGCCGGCAGCAAGGTCAACAAATTAATGTCTTCATGGGGTGCCGCCCTGAATACGGGCTGATCCTCGGGTATTGGCGGGTAATGCAGCACGCGCAGCATGGTCTGCTGGCTCCCCTTAATCATGTCGCGTAACGGTTCTGTCAGACGCTCGCTGACGGATGTCGGCAGACTGTGTGCAATGTAGCCGAGCAAAGTGGCACCCAGCATCAGCGTCGAATTGAAGTGTGATTCAAGATCAGGGCGAAGTGTGTCAGGACAACGTCCCCACCGATAGAACTGAAAATATTCCTTGAAATCTCTGACGCGAAAACCTTTTGCGTGCTCTGCAGATCGCAAGGAGAAATAACCATCCTGTCGTTGCGGATCCATGGTGAAGGCACTGACCTCTTCACTCGCAAAAAAGGCCAGCCAATCTTGATAAATGCGCTCGACGCGGTGGCTATCCAGAGGATGATCCACCACGGCGGCAAAACCATATTGACGTAACGAATCGACAAAGATGTCAGCGAAGTTTGGCGCGACATACGAGAGTTGAGGTAGCTCAAATAACGTTGCCATCTTGCCGCTCTACAGACCACCCAAAGACAGAAAAAATCCCGCTAAAGCGGCACTCATCAGGTTAGACAAACTAGCCGCGATGAGCGCGCGCATACCGTATCGAGAAATGTCATCTCTGCGGCTGGGTGCAACAGCGCCCAACCCTCCCAGTAAAATGGCGATCGACGATAAATTAGCAAATCCACAGAGCGCAAAAATCACGATCGCTTGAGCATGAGGCGACAGCTGATCGGCGATCTCACTGTATGACACATAGGCCACAAATTCGTTGAGAATGAATTTTTGTCCAATCAGGCTGCCCGCCAACTGGGCCTCGTCCCAGGGTACTCCGAGCGCCCAAGCCAGCGGCTGGAGCAAACCGCCCAATACTCGCTCGAGGGTGAGCTGTTCAAATCCCACCAGCGCACCCGCTGCTTCCAACATCCCGTTAAGCATCGCGATGAGTGCAATAAAGGCCAGCAGCATCGCACCGATCGCACCCACCATCTGCAATCCGTTCATTGCACCCGTCGCGGCCGCATCAATGAAATTAATATACTGCTCACTCGCCAGCTGCTCACCGCGCGCTGGCTCAGCGGGCTGGTCGGTCTCAGGCTCCATCAGTTTAGCCATCAACAAACCTCCTGGAGCGGCCATAAAGCTCGCCGCCAAGAGATACTCCAGGGGCACACCCAATGCGACATAGCCGGCCATGACCGAGCCCGCAATCGATGCCATCCCACCGACCATAACGGCAAACAGTTCTGATCGCGTCATGTCAGGGATATAAGGTCTCGCCACCAGTGGCGCTTCCGCTTGGCCGACAAACACATTAGCGGCCGCTGATAAGGACTCGGTGTGGCTGGTGCGCAGCAGCGCTCGCAGGCCGCCTCCCATGATCCGGATCAGCCACTGCATAATGCGAGCGTGATACAGCACCGCAATTAAGGAACTGAAAAAGATCACCACCGGTAGCACGCTAAAGGCGAAGATAAAGCCTAACGAGTCACTAGGGCCTACTAGGCCGCCAAACATGAACTCCATGCCGGCACGCGAGTAACTCAGTAGCACGGCCACATAATCTGATGCCGACGCCAGTGCTGCGCTGCCCCATTCGGTAAACAAGCCCACAAAGCCAATGGTGACTTGCAACGCAAACGCCAATCCCACTGTTCGCAATTGAATCGCGGCACGATTTGAGGAGAGTCCAACTGCAACGAGCAGCAGGATAACGACGCCAAGCAGGCTAATCATGGTCGAGGTCTCAGCAGAAAGCGCTATTTTACCCCGGTCACCCTGTCGGCGACAGTGAATGCGTGATTTTGTCTCAGAGCCTCGCTTTAGGGCAGCATATTAAGCTCAAGGCCGATCATGCGAGCCGATAGAGCCCCTGCTAGCGCATCTGTGTCCTCAGACGCACCACACGACAGGTGGCCCCACGGCCGACTGGTTGGTTGCTCAGACTATCAGGCTCACCGAATGAAAGATAACTGAAGAGACCGTTATGCTAACAATAAATGTGCATAAGTTATAAAAAATCCCACTAGATGACGTCAACACGGTGCTTTACTCCTTTAGAAATGACTGGTAGTGATTTTTGCCAGGTCACTCTAGCGTAATAAAGGGTTTTGACGTGATAGATACACGGCATTAACGATGATATTTGCCTAAAAGGCATGTTATTAGTGATAAATATAAATACTGGTTATTATTATAGTGCTCACAAGGTTAAGAGGCCGATAAAAAGCATCCTGCTGACCCTTGCGGCGCTAGTCAAACTCTCGATCGCAGCTCGCCAGCCGGGCATAGATCACCGCGCCCAACACCGAGACCCCTGCGGCGGTTTGAAATACCGCATCCCAGCTCCCTGTGATATCGAGAATCCAACCCGAGACGAAGACCGAGGCACTTGAAGCCAGCGCGGCAAGCGTATTAGTGACCCCCATCAACAAACCTGACTGATTGGGCGCGATATCGAGGTGATTGGTTGCAAACCCCCCCACCGATAGCGCAGTGAGTGCATTACTCACGGTGATAATGGTCACGCTGAAAATCAAGGACTCACCCACGGTTAACAGCAGCATGGCTGCCGTGATCCCGGCAAAAGCCAAACTTTGCAGCACGCGCCTCACTGCGAGGCGATTCATTCCCCGAGCGATCAAACCGTCGAACAAACGCCCCGCCAGCGGCGCCATAATCAGCGACATGGTGGTCGGCGCTAACGCCAGCAGCCCGGCGAGTTGTAAATCTGCTCCCATCTCTCGGTTCACAAAAGTTGGGAACCATGACAACACCAAATATAAAGACCAATTAATCGCGATATGCGCGACGGCAATCGCCCATACGGCTCTCGAGCGCAACATACCGGCCATCGTTAGTTTGGGATAACCGGGAGACACTGCCTCGGCACCCAATGCCGCTGCATCGGCTGGCGCCTCATGCCAGGAAGCCACTGTGTCAGGGGTCGATTGGGCACGAAGCGCCCAGACGAGAAACCATGCCACACCCAATGCACCGTAAAGATAAAACGCACCCTGCCATGACCAGACGCTGATCAACCACGGCGTGCAGATCAAGGCGATGACGCTGCCACCGGCAATACCCGAGTTCATCAAACCGACTGCAGAAGCACGTCGATCAGGGTGGATCCAGCGGGAGTACAGTGAATAAATCGACGGCCACGTGACTGCCTCAGCCACCCCCATCAAAAAACGACAACCCAGCAACATGGTGAGGCCAAGCGCCGCTGCTGCAGGGGTCAGGATCGTAAACAACGACCAAAACAGCACCCCCAGGCCGAGCACCCATTTGCCGCCATAGCGATCCGATAAATAGCCTGCCGGAATCTGCAAGGTGACATAACCTAGGAAAAAGGCCGACATCACCGCGCCCTGAACCGTGGGCGACCAACCATTCTCTTCCGCCATCGGAATGATCGCGATGGAAATGGCTATCCGATCGATCATGCAAATGTAGACCGCCAGTACCGTCATCGAAATCAACCAGCGAGAGCCCGGAAGTGGCAGCGGGACAGTGGGGCGAGGGTGGTTCATAGGTTACTCATTTATCATGGGAATCAGGACCCGTTACTGTAGTGCAACGTGACCATGCCGGATACCGGAGCATGAACGAGACCTCGTGATTCTACTTGGGCGCGGTAAGGCTGGGTGTTCAGTGTGCGCGCTGTGTGGGGTAGCTTCCCAACAAAGCCACACTAAAACCAGAAGAAGGCCTCAAAAAGGGCCTAAAAAAGGCGCCCGAAGACGCCTTAACACAACGATCAAGCGCCTTAGAATCGGTAGTTAAAGCCGACTCGGATCTCCCACAAAGAC
>CAJQKG010000143.1 GCA_905478845.1 uncultured Luminiphilus sp. | reverse complement strand
CGTCGACTACGGCAAGATGGGTGAACGGCTGGCCGCACTGCGTAAGCGCGCGGCGAAATAAGCGTCCTACGTATTTCGGGCGCAGAGGCCGTTGACGCTGAGAGCGGTTTCGCCGGCCACTATTCGTCGGCCACTATTCGCCGGCCACTAAAGGGGAGCGGTAACGATGGTTTGGTTGATGGCAGGCGTGTTGCTATGGAGTGCCGCTCACTTGTTGAAGAGAGTGGCCCCAGGATGGCGGTCTCGATTGGGCGGCGCGGGCAGACCGTTGGTGGCGTTATCGATTGTCGGATCGGTCGTCCTAATGATCCTTGGCTATCAGCAGGCTGAGGGGCCTGTTTGGTGGGGACGGCAAAGTGGTCTGGTTGGAATCAATAATCTGCTGGTGTTAGTCGGTTTTTATCTTATTGCGAGTTCACAAACGGGGGCGCGCATTACCCGTTTCATTCGGCACCCTCAATTAACGGCGATCAAACTGTGGGCTGTTGCGCATTTGTTGGTCAATGGGGATCTGGCATCACTGATTCTCTTTGGTGGCTTACTGATCTGGGCAGTGCTGGCAGTGGTGCTGATTAATCGGCAAGAAGAGCAGCCGGTGCGAGAGCAACGTCCGATCGTATGGGCTCGCGAGATAGGGGCGTTCAGTGCCGCTATCGTGATCTATGGGTTGGTTGGCTATGCCCACGGGTTGCTGGGGTACCCCGTTCATGGCTGAATCGAACTTAGCCAAGGGATGACCGTACGTTTTGCCTTAACGGAGAGTGGTATCAGGCGCGCGCTAGATGCGCTGTCACAAGACCATGCCCCAATCGAAGCAGCACTGAATCAGGTGGGTTACCCCGCATCGCGACGGCGCGACCACTCTTTTGCGTCGCTGGCTCGCATCATTATTGGGCAGCAGCTCTCGACTAAGGCTGCGGCGACGATTACCACGCGTGTTGAGGCAGCCGTGGGCGCTGAGCTGACGCCGTCTTCTGTGTTATCACTTTCCCCAGAAGCGTTGCGAGCGGCGGGGTTATCGCGTCAAAAAATAGGCTATTTGCAGGCGCTCTCTGAAGCAGTGGCTTCTAACGCCTTGCCGCTAGAGCAGCTACCGCGTTTAGGCGATGATGAGGTGGAGTCGGCTATTACGGGCGTGAGAGGGCTGGGGCGTTGGTCAGCGCACATGTACATGATGTTTGCGTTGGGACGTCCCGATGTCTGGCCTAGCGGTGATCTGGCCGTCCGGGTGGGATTTGGTCGTATTATGGCGTGGTCAGAGCGGCCTGATGAGAAAAAAGTCATTGCCCACGGCGCGGTATTTTCACCCCACCGTAGCGCTTTGGCGCTCTTGTGCTGGCATTTTTATAGCGAGGCGCCGCTGTGAGCTTCAGCGAATGGGATCGGCAATGTATGGCTTTGGCGTTAGAAGAAGCTCATCGTGCCGCGGCTCGCGGAGAGGTGCCCGTGGGCGCAGTGCTGGCCCGGGATCAAAACGTGCTTGCCAATAGTGGCAATGCGCAAATTGAGCTGCAGGATCCGACAGCACACGCCGAGATCAGAGTGCTTCGCGACGCGGCGGTGAGAGAGGGCAATTACCGACTGCCGGGGACTACGCTGTATGTGAGTTTAGAACCCTGCACGATGTGTTGTGGTGCCTTGGTCCATGCGCGGGTTAAAACCCTGATCTTTGGCACGCGCGAGCCGCGCTCTGGAGCGGTCATAAGCGCAGCACAGACGCTTGATAATCCCCTGTTGAATCATCGGGTTCAATGGCAGGAGGGATTGTCCGAGGCAGAGTCGGCCGCGCTGTTAAGAGCCTTTTTTAAGGCGCGGCGTCAGTCTGCTAGTTGAGGGTTCACAGCACAGGGAATGCGATGGCCCGCAGAGATTCGGGCAGCAGTGTGTCCACTTCAATCGGTGGTGCTAGGCGATCTTCTGGCAGGGTTTGTAACTTCAACATCCCTTCATAATGACGGATATTGTCGACATAGGTCACGGCTTGAGGCCCCTCAGCGAAACCAAATTTGGTCATGGGGAAAAACTCAGGATGCTGCAGCAGGGGAAGCTGCGCCCTCACATCGGGCCAAAGGTGCGGATCATTCCCCGCCTGCTGGGTCATGATTCTTGCGTCCTCTAGGTGGCCCATGCCGATGTTATAAGCGGCTAATGCCATTGACGTCCGGTCGGGCTCTTCGATATCCGACGGAAGTCGTCGTAACAAGTCTTTGAAAAATCGAGCGCCACCGCGAAGACTTTGCTGTGCATTAGTTCGGTCCTGAACGCCCAACTCTTCGGCCGTTATGCGAGTGAGCATCATCATGCCTCTCACACCCGTGGGAGATCGTGCATTGGGGTTCCAGTGGGATTCTTGATAGGCCATTGCGGCGAGCAGTTGCCAGTCCATTTGGTATTCCAGTGCAACGCGCTGAATGAGAGGCTGCCACGGGGGCAGATTGGCCGCTATTTTTCGCTGAAAAGTCAGTGATCCGACTCGTGACGCATGTTCATAACGACCGAAGTACTGTCTTTCCAGTTGCGCGATATCCCCGTTCTGACGGGCCTGCTGGATAAATTGATTGACCAGATCGAGTGATACGCCGTCGTCAGCAGACTGAGGCAAATACCACACTACTGGGGCGGGCTCACCGATCTCCAATCCCGCCACCACTCGGGGAAAGAGTCGTTGTCCAACACTCAATGCCAGAGAGTTGACGACCGCAAGCTCTGCCTTTTCTTCAGTCACGAGTTGCATCAACTCTAGCGAATCCACGGTGTGTATTTCTCGCCAAGATAATTGAGGTAGCTTGGCCTGAAGGCTCGTCAGGAGTTCGCTATGCGCGCTCCCCGCGACCACTACCAGATCGCGCCCAATCAATTGCGCTAGCGATCGGGGGCGCAACTTGCCTGACTTGTACGTCACCAGTGCCTGCTGCTGCAGATAGGGCAAAGACGCCTGAAACGTGTCATCACGTTGCGCGCTTTGCGTTAGGCCAGCCGCAGCAAGGTGGCCCTCGCCTCGGGCTAACATGGCAAACAACTCGGGCAAGCTAAAGGCAACCTTTACGCGGAGCGTCATACCGTGTTGTTCGGCAAAGGCGCGGACCAGTGCATAGTCGAGCCCCGCCTCTTCGTCGCCCTCAAAATAATAAGTGGTGGGAGTGTTCCGCGTCAGCATAATGAGCTCGCCCCCTGCTGCAATGGGTGCGAGATCTGACGTGTCTTGGCAGCTGCCGAGCAGTGCTGTCACGATAATCAGTACAAAGCGGGTCATCATCAGTCAATTGTAGAGGGTCCTGCCGTCTGGTGACAAAACAAAGCGGTCCCCACTGCACTAGCGCGTCTGGGGGTCTGCACCCTTAATCGCCGAAGGGGTATAATCCGGCTGCCCAGTTGTTCAGGAAGTCCAGATGCTTGTCCTGCCAGGATCCCCCGCGTTGTCTAGCGCGCGTTTTCAGCTGCTTGCGGCGGAAATCGCCGCACTGGACGGCGACTGGCAATTACGTGAGGTGGTGTACGCCTATGCGGTAGACGTCTCCGCGCAGCAATCCGTTGACGCACTGCGACTGGCCGCGCTGTTGCAGCCCGGCACCGCTGACCTCGCCGATGCCAGCGTGCTGACCCGACCGGGACAGCGCATTGTTATGCCGCGTCTGGGCACCATTTCACCCTGGTCGAGTAAGGCCACTGATATCGCGCGTAATTGCGGGTTTGCGCATGTGCAGCGTGTCGAGCGGGTGATGGTGGTCGGCGTAGAGGGCCTGTTGCCAGACGGCGATTGCAGCGCACTCGATGCGGTCATTCACGATCGAATGGTTGAAACGGTTGTCGATGCTATGGACGCGGTGGCTCTACTGTTTGATCGGACAGAGCCGGCGACCTATACCGAGATCGATCTGCTGGGTCAGGGTCAGTCCGCACTCGAAGTGGCTAACGCGCAACTGGGTTTGGCGCTGATTGACGACGAATTGGATTATCTTGCCGAGGCCTTTGAGGCGCTTGGACGAAACCCTCGGGATGTCGAATTGATGATGTTTGCGCAAGCAAACTCAGAGCATTGCCGGCATAAAATCTTCAATGCCAGCTGGGAAATTGATGGGGTGGATGCGGCGCATTCTCTGTTCGCTATGATCCGGCATACCCACGAGGTGGGCGGGGAAAATGTGTTATCCGCTTACTCTGATAATGCCGCCGTCGTGGCCGGTCATACCGCAGGTCGCTTTTTCCCTGATCCAGTCGATCAAGTATGGCGCTTTAATGACGAAGCCATTCACCTTTTGATGAAAGTAGAAACGCACAATCATCCGACCGCCATTGCGCCGTTTGCCGGCGCTGGAACCGGCGCGGGAGGTGAGATTCGTGATGAAGGTGCGGTGGGGCGCGGTTCGCGACCGAAAGTCGGATTAGCAGGATTTTCGGTTTCTCATTTAGAGATCCCCGATCTGCCGCGACCTTGGGAATTACAGTATGGGCGGCCGGGCCGCATCGTATCGCCACTGCAGATCATGATCGATGGTCCTATTGGCGCAGCAGCGTTTAATAACGAATTTGGTCGCCCTAATATTGCGGGATACTTTCGCACCTTTGAGTCAGACGAAGTCAGTGGGGTTCGCGGCTATCACAAGCCCATTATGATCGCGGGAGGCTATGGCAATATCCGGGAAGAGCATGTCGAGAAAGGGGACTACTCTGCCGGTGCAAAACTCATCGTGTTGGGGGGGCCGGCCATGCTCATTGGCCTCGGTGGTGGCGCTGCTTCCTCCATGGCCAGTGGCGATAGTGCGGAGGATCTAGACTTTGCCTCCGTACAGAGACAAAACCCAGAGATACAGCGACGGTGTCAGGAGGTGATCGATGCTTGCTGGAGCTTAGGCGAGCACAATCCCATCGCGTTTATTCACGATGTCGGTGCGGGTGGCTTGAGCAACGCCTTACCCGAGCTTGTCAAAGACGGCGGACGGGGTGGGCGTTTTGAACTGCGCGATATACCCAACGATGAGCCAGGTATGACGCCGCTAGAGATCTGGTGTAACGAATCCCAAGAGCGTTACGTCATGGCTGTTGAGCCGGAGCAGCTAGCAACCTTTGAGCAGATCTGTCATCGCGAGCGCTGTCCTTTTGCGGTCGTGGGTGAGGCGACGCAAGCGATGCATCTGGCGTTAACGGATAATCAATTTGCTGGCTTGCCCATTGATCTGCCTATGTCTTTGTTATTTGGTAAGCCGCCTAAAATGCATCGTCGAACGACCCGCCCCGCTATGCTGGGTGATGCCTTTGATCACGAAGGCGTGTCGTTAGCTGAATCAGTCGAACGCGTATTGACCTTTCCTGCGGTAGGCTCGAAGAGCTTTTTGATCACGATTGGTGATCGCAGTGTGACCGGCATGGTTTCGCGCGATCAAATGGTCGGTCCGTGGCAGGTTCCCGTCGCTGACTGCGCGGTGACGACGGTGTCTTTGGATTCTCATGAGGGAGAAGCCATGGCAATGGGTGAGCGGACGCCCGTGGCCTTGCTCAGTGGTCCTGCTTCGGGACGCATTGCGGTGGCCGAGGCCCTCACTAATTTATTGGCAGCGCCGGTGGCGTCGCTCACCGATATCAAGCTATCGGCGAATTGGATGTGTGCGGCGGATCATGCTGGTGACGATGCGATTCTCTATGACACTGTGGCGGCGGTGGGGCTCGAATTTTGTCCTGCGTTGGGGATCACGATCCCGGTGGGTAAGGATTCTATGTCGATGCGCACCGCTTGGCAGGAGGCGGGGCAGGATCGCGCTGTGACCGCTCCGGTGTCGCTAATTGTCTCAGCATTTGCGCCCTGTGGTGATGTGCGTGAGGTGCTGACCCCAGCACTGGTGCCGCGCGAAGATACGGTGCTACTACTCATCGATTTAGGCCGTGGACAAGACCGGTTAGGGGGCTCGGTATTGGCTCAGGTGTGGAATCAGTTAGGCCAGATACCGCCAGATGTTACGCCACAAGACGTGCAGGCGCTCTTTCATTTCGTGCAGGCGCTCAAGTCGAAAGAGTGGATTTTGGCTTATCACGATCGGTCTGATGGTGGATTACTGGTGTCGCTGTTAGAAATGGCATTTGCGGGCCGCTGTGGGCTGCAGGTCGACCTTTCGGTGGAGCGTGAAGCCGCTGCGGCAAGGCTCTTCTCTGAGGAGATTGGCGCCGTTATTCAAGTCGCGACTGAGCACACCGACTCAATTCTGTCACTGGCAGTTGAGTGGGGCCTCGAAGGCATGGTGTCGCCCGTCGCGACGCCGCGACTGGACGAGCGTATTGTCGTGAATACAGAGCAGTTCGAACTGGTAGATAGCAATCGAGGTGCGCTGCAGGCGCTGTGGAGTGAGACCAGTCATGCGATCGCGCGCCGCCGGGATAATGCCGAATGCGCTGATCAGGAATTTGCTGCGATTCAGCAAGCGGATCCTGGCTTATCGACAACGCTGACATACGATTGTGATGAAGATATTGCCGCGCCTTTTATTGCGACCGGCAGTCGACCGCGAGTGGCCATATTGCGAGAGCAGGGGGTCAATGGTCAGATGGAGATGGCCGCGGCATTTGATCGGGCCGGCTTTACGGCGGTTGATGTCCATATGAGTGATGTCATGGCGGGGACACAGGACCTGACGGACTTCCATGGATTGGCAGCCTGCGGCGGTTTTTCCTACGGAGATGTGCTGGGCGCTGGTGAGGGATGGGCAAAGAGTATCTTGTTCAACGAGGCCGTCAGAGCACGCTTTGAGCAGTTTTTTGCCAGAACAGATACTTTTTCACTGGGGGTCTGTAACGGCTGTCAGATGATGTCGGCATTGCAGTCGATTATCCCGGGTAGTGATCATTGGCCCCGTTTTGCCCGCAACCACTCTGAACAGTACGAGGCGCGCCTGTCGTTAGTGCGAATAGAGTCCTCGCCCTCTGTGTTATTAAAAGAGATGGAGGGCTCTTATCTACCGATTGTCGTGGCACATGGTGAGGGACGCGCTCAGTTCTCACACAAGAGCGGTGAAAACGCCCTAGATGCAGCGGGTTTGGTCGCGTTGCGCTTTATTGATCACCATCAACAGGTGACGGAAAACTACCCTTTCAACCCCAATGGTTCGCCGGGTGGGGTCACTGGATTGTGCAATGCGGATGGTCGCGTCACGCTGATGATGCCTCATCCGGAACGCGTTTTTCGCGCTGCACAACTGTCTTGGCGCCCCCCAGGATGGCATCAGGACTCCGGTTGGATGCGTTTGTTTCGCAATGCGCGCGTCTGGCTCGGGTGACATCGACGTGGTGTTGCGGCCACTGAGTCGGTACACTCCGCGCCTATTTAATAGACCTGACGTCACCGAGACAACGACGATAAAGCGATGATGAATCATTACCCCCTTTGGAAAAATGTGTTGATCCTCATTGTGGTCGCCGGCGGTTTCTTTTACGCCGCGCCCAATTTATATGCGCCCGATCCCGCCTTGCAGATTGCCGGCGCCAGCAGTTCTCAGACAATTGACAGTCCAATACTAGGTCGTGCTGAGCAAGCGCTGACCGAAGCGGGAATTCCCTTTTTTGGAGAGGTTATTCAAGAGCAGGGTAAATCTGCGCTGCTGAGGTTAACCGATCGTGATCAGCAATTGCGTGCTCAGGCCGTCGTGTCGAGAGAGCTCGGCGACGGGTTTATTGTGGCGCTCAATTTGGCTCCGACAACACCAGACTGGCTCCTGCAGGGCGGCGCAACGCCAATGAAGTTGGGTCTTGATCTGAGTGGAGGCGTCCATTTCAAACTGGAAGTCGACGTTGCCGCGGCAACGGAAAGACGGCTGGAGCAATACGAGGTCGGGATTAAAAAGCGTCTGCGTGAAGAGCGGGTTCGTGGACGAGTCAGTCTTGATGGTCAGCGTGCCGTGATGCAGTTTCGCGCAGAGGCCGACCGGGAAGCCGCACGCCAGCTGGTGGCAGAGCTGTACCCGGAGTTATTCCTTGATCGAGTTGATGAGGAGGATGCCTGGTTGTTATACGCAGCAGTCACCGAACAAACGATTGCTGAGCTGGTGGACTACGCGGTCACGCAAAATCTGACCACGATCCGTAATCGCGTCAACGAGTTGGGTGTTTCTGAGCCATTAGTGCAACGGCAAGGCCGCAACCGCATTGTGGTGGAACTGCCTGGCATTCAAGACACCGCAGAAGCGAAGCGTATTTTGGGTAAGGTGGCTAATCTCGAGTTTCGGCTCGTTGCCGAGGCCAATGCCCCGATATCGGAACGACAGCGATTTGAATACCGCAGCGCGGGTCGCGAGGGCATGACTGAGTGGTTAGAGCGCGACGTTATTATCTCAGGCGAGAGTGTTTCCAATGCGCAGGCGGGTTTTGATCAGAATGGCCAGCCCAATGTCTCCATTAGTTTGGATGGCGAGGGCGGAATGCTGATGTCGCGAGCGACACGTGCCAATGTGAAGCGCCGCATGGGCGTGTTGTTTATCGAGCGCAAGTATCGGACCCGTTACGAAATGACGGAGTCTGGGGAAGAAGTGGCCACACGTATTCCTTACGACGAAAAGAAACTGCTGACCGCGCCGGTTATTCAGTCGGCATTGGGCGCACAGTTTCAGATTACTGGGCTGGATAATCCGGGTGAATCTTCAGAGCTGGCTCTGATGTTGCGCGCTGGCGCACTGGCCGCACCCATTACCTTCGTTGAAGAACGCACGGTTGGGCCATCGTTAGGGGCCGAAAATATTCGCCTAGGTACCAAGTCCGTGCAAGTGGGATTGGCGCTGGTTGTCGTGTTCATGATGCTCTACTACCGCGTCTTTGGCGTTGCGGCGGTGCTTGCCTTAAGTGGCAACTTGGTGCTGTTGGTGGCCATTATGTCGTTCTTGGGTGCCACACTGACATTGCCCGGTATCGCCGGGATCGTGCTGACTGTCGGGATGGCGGTTGATGCCAACGTGTTGATCTTCGCGCGAATTCGAGAAGAAGTTCGGGGCGGGGCCCCTCCTCAAACAGCGATTGGTCAGGGTTTTGATCGCGCCGTTGTCACCATACTGGACGCCAATATCACCACCCTGATTGTGGCGATCATCCTCTACGCCATTGGTACGGGCCCGATTAAGGGGTTTGCGGTGACGCTGTCAGTCGGGATTATTACTTCGATGCTGTCGTCCATCATTGGAACGAGAGCACTGATTAATTTATTTTACGGCGGGCGGAGAGTGCAGGCACTGTCCATTGGGGGCGTCGGCGGAACCAAGGTGGCGCGGCAGGGAGCAGCGGAATGAATCCAATTCCTTTCATGAAGTGGCGCTGGATTGCCATCGCCTTATCGGGGTTGGCCATTGCTAC
>CAJQKG010000142.1 GCA_905478845.1 uncultured Luminiphilus sp. | reverse complement strand
ATGACCGGTGCGAACAGACGGGTAGGCTTCGTCTCAAAAGAACCCACTGGCGCTTTATTGACCGAACGGATCGAAAAAGATGCGGGCCCGACGATCAGTTCTGAATATCGGGCACTGGCAAAATATGTGGGGTGTCAGGTCGACGTATTTCCCATGAAGGTATTCTTGCCGCCAGCAGTAAGCGAATGGTCAGATGCGTTTCGGGGAGACGCGCCTTATATTGCGATATGCCCCTTTACCACTCGGCCACAAAAGCACTGGCCAGAGATTCATTGGCAGGCGTTAGCAAGAAGCCTGGTGGCTCAAGGTCGGCGGGTTGTGGTGCTGGGAGGGCCTGCCGATAGGTTATCGGCTGATCGGATTTTTGCTGGTATCCCCGTCGAGTCCATGGCGGGTGAGGCGGCGTTATTAGAGAGTGCAGCGCTGATCAGTCGTGCTGATCTGGTCATCGGTGTCGATACCGGGCTGACTCATATGGGATGGGCATTCGAAGTGCCTACCATTGCATTGTTTGGTTCGACTTGCCCCTATCAGGACCTTGGGGGCCTGCGTGGCGCAGTGCTGTATAACAACATGGCGTGCTCACCCTGTCGCCGAAAGCCAGTTTGCGGTGGTACCTATGACTGCCTTGCTGAGCTTCATCCCAGTAGCGTGCTTGGATCGCTCGAGGGGTTAGTCGGCCAAGAGTCGGGGTCCCACTCCGTGGTAGCATCTTGAGCCGCAACAGAGGGAGAGTCTAATGTCTGCATTGCCAGACATGAGTGCTAACAACGTGACCGTTATTGGTGATGTGATGTTAGATCGATTTTGGACAGGCGCGAGTCAGCGTATGAGTCCGGAAGCGCCTGTACCCGTGGTCAATGTGTCTTCGCAGGAAGATCGCGCCGGCGGTGCTGGGAACGTTGCCGTTAATTTAGCGAAGCTGGGGTTGACTGTGTCGTTGGTGGGGCTGTGTGGTGATGATGACCACGCTCGTGCACTGCGTAGCTGTGTCGAGGAGGCCGGTGTGCGCTGGAATGTCATGCCGTGCGCTGCGGATACCATCGTTAAGTTACGGGTGCTGAGTCGAAATCAGCAGCTGTTGCGTCTAGATTTTGAGCAGTCACTGACTCCGTATGCCAATGACTTGTTTGTTGGCTTTGCCCAGCAGCATTTTGCCGACGCCGATCTCATTGTATTCAGCGATTACGCCAAGGGCTCACTCGCGCTCATTGAGCCCTTGATTGCACGGTGTCGAGCGCTCGGGAAAACGACCTTGGTCGATCCAAAGGGGCAGGACTTCGAGCGTTATCGAGGGGCGACGGTGTTAACGCCTAATCTCACTGAGCTTGAAGCCGTTGTGGGCACCTGTCCAGATGACGCGACGCTGGTCGCAAAGACTGAGGCGCTGAGGAGTGCGCTCGACTTGCAGGCTATTCTGGTGACGCGAAGCGAGGCGGGCATGACGTTAATCCAGGCGGGTGAGTCGCCACAGCACTTCTCGGCTAGCGCACGCGAGGTTTTTGATGTGACCGGTGCCGGCGATACGGTGATCGCCGCGCTGGCGGGATGCCTCAGTGCCGGGTTGCCAATGGTAGAAGCTGCGCGGATTGCTAATCGCGCAGCGGGGGTAGTGGTCGCCAAGTTAGGGACGGCAAGTGTGACGCCCGATGAACTCGCCGAGATCGCCGAGCCGGGGCCCGCTAATCGCATGAGTCAGGGCGTGGTGTCGGCCACGGAGATGTTAGATGTTGTTACCAACGCGCGCGCGATGGGTCAGCGCGTTGTCATGACGAATGGCTGTTTCGATTTGCTTCATCCCGGCCATATTGCTTATTTAACGCAAGCGGCAGCGCTCGGCGATATGCTGGTGGTTGCGGTAAACGATGATGATTCTGTTCGGCGATTAAAGGGAGACGATCGGCCTGTCAACGCCGTTGCAGATCGAATGGCTGTGCTGGTGGGTCTTGCTTCGGTCGATTATGCACTGCCATTTTCCGAGGACACTCCCGCAAAATTGATTGAGGCTTTGGCGCCCGATGTGCTGGTGAAAGGCGGGGACTATGCTGTCGAGGATATTGCTGGCCATGAGTCAGTATTGACACAAGGCGGGGAAGTGATCGTGCTTGATTTTCTAGAGGGTCATTCGACTTCACGTTTAATAAACCGGCTTAGTGACTGAGCGGATTGATCGCGAAAAGGCGGGGGTGTCTTGGAGGTGCTGAGTGCGCTGTTTGGGTTCCCGCACCGAGCGGCCTGTTTTGGTTATAGCGCTGGCATGCGCTGGCGTCACGAGAATGCTGACCCAGGAAGGATTGATTATTTGTATCAGCTTGGCCGCGAGGTAAAAAGTCCGCTCTGGAGCGATAGGGATCATCTCGATAACGAGGTTACCGGGCGCGGCTGGCTTACCGGCCCAACGGCGAGACGAATGCGTCACAACGCTCGCTCGATGCGGCCTCCGCTAGTGCCGAAGCGGTTACCCTTGTTTGCTGTTCAACGATCTCTGCCGAGCGGAGTGCCGCATGCCTGATTCCCCGCGAGGTAAGTGGTTACTGCTGACTTTGCTCTGCTTTGCCGGAGCAATGGTGTATACGTTTCCGTTTCTTCGCTACTCGTACTACGACACGATGAAAGAGGCGCTCGGCGTTACCCATACGCAGATGGGCCTCATGCAGGCAGTCAACGGGGTTGCGGCGACCTTTGGTTACATTCCCGGTGGCTGGCTAGCAGACCGCTATTCCCCTCGCAAGTTATTGGCGACATCGCTAGTAGTGACTGGGCTGAGTGGTTTTTATTTTTCCACTTTTCCCTCCTACGTGGGAGGGTTATTTCTCTATGGTTTTTGGGGGGTCAGTACATTGATCATTTTCTGGGCGCCTTTTATTAAGGCGACTCGTACGCTGGGCCCCGACGAAGAGCAAGGTAGGTTATTTGGATTTTTGGAAGGCGGCCGGGGGGTGTTCGGTTTCTTGGTGGGTATGTTTACCTTGTTCGTTTTTAAGGAAATGGGCGAGGGGCCAAGGGGTTTGATGTGGGTTATTAATATTTCGGCGGTGGTGACGATCGCCGCGGGTTTGGCCGTTTGGCTGATGTTCGAGGATCCGGCTCAGGGCGAGGTGTCTGAGTCGTTATTTCAGAACTTCAGTGGGGCACTCAAAACGCCTCAGGTGTGGGCCATTGGCCTCATCATTTTTTGTGGCTACGGTCTATTTGCGAGCCAGAGTTACATTACGCCGTATATGACCGGTATGATGGGTGCGGTGGTGACCTACGGGGTGTTGATGGGAATTTTGAGAACCTACGGTACACAGGCTATCGGCGCTCCGGTCAGCGGCATCGTTGCGGATAAAATCGGGGGGCCAAGCATCGTGATTGGTTGCGCCTTTGCGATTGCAGCGCTGTGTATGTCAGTTTTGCTCATTGTGCCTCCTGACTTAAAAAACTTGGCGATTGTGTCAAATGTCATGATCGTACTGGCGCTCTGCGTTTTCGCGCTCCGTGGCAATTTTTATGCGACGTTTGCCGAGTCGAAGATCCCCATGCAGACAATGGGAACGGCAGTGGGCGTCGCCTGTTTTGTCGGGTATTTACCCGAGGGGTTCACGTATCCCATGATTGGTTACTGGTTAGATACTTATCCGGGACTGCCTGGCTATCAAATCACCTTTGGCTATATGTTAGCGCTGTCTCTGGTGGGCATCCTCGCCACGCTATTCTTGCGACGTATTAATCGAAAGAGTGTGCCGGAGGAGTGCTCGCGAGTTGGGTAAAGTACTCACTGACGCGCAAATTACGCAATATCGAGAGGAGGGTTTTGTCTCGCCCATCGACATATTGAGTGAGCAGGAAGCCGGTCGCTATCTTCAGCGTTTTGAGGAGGCTGAGCGGCGTTATCCGACGCTCGCGCATTCACACCGGCGCAATAATGTGCATTTGTCTTTTAAGTGTCTCGACGAATTAGCGCACCACCCAGTGATATTGGACGCGGTCGAGGATCTGATTGGCGCGCATTTCTCGTTGTGGGCAACGGTGCTGTTCTGTAAGGAGCCCGAGAGTCCGCATTACGTGAGCTGGCATCAAGATGCTACGTACATGGGGATGAGCCACACGGAGTTTGTGACGCCCTGGTTGGCGTTGACTCCCAGTAATGTGGCGACGGGTTGTATGCAAATGATTCCGGGGTCGCACTTGCACGACATCCTCGAACATGAAGACACTTATGCAGAGGACAATATACTGACGCGCGGGCAAAAGGCTAAGGGCGTTGACGAGACCGCAGCCGTCGATTTACTCCTTAAGCCCGGTCAAATGTCACTGCATCATGCCAAGGTGTTGCATGGTTCGCGCCCCAATACCACCATGCAGAGACGTGTTGGCTTTGCCATGCAATCCTACATGCCGCCTCACGTAGAGCAGGTGGTGGGGAAAAATCTCTGGCTGGAGGTGCGAGGCATCAATGACAGGCAGAACAGTCAGCGGCTACATCGACCAGAGTATGACGCAGATCCCGTCGCTGCGGCAGACCGTGAGCAGGCAGATGCCAATTTAGACGACATCCTGTACCGTGGAGCGGCGCAAAAAAGAGGTTACTGAGTCCGTGTCGAAAGCTTTACAACCTGTCCTTGATGTTTCCAAGCTTGTGGCTTGGCGCCACGCGTTGCATCGCTGTCCTGAACTGGGATTTGAGCTCGGTGAAACGGCGGGCTTTATCGAGCGTCAATTGCAGGAGCTGGGTATCGAAACCCATAGCGCAATTGGGCAGGTCGGTCTGGTGGGCGTTTTGCGTAAAGGCAGTAGTGATAAGGCAATCGGTCTGAGAGCCGACATGGATGCGCTCAAGATCCAAGAGCGCAATACGTTCGACCATCGCTCGAAGACGGATGGCCACATGCATGCCTGTGGGCATGATGGGCACAGCACAATGCTATTGGGTGCGGCAGAAGCGCTGCGGTCAGCCGATTTTGACGGCACCGTTTATTTTATCTTTCAGCCCAACGAGGAGCATGGGCTCGGCGCGCAGGCCATGATTGATGACGGCTTGTTCGATCGATTCCCCATGGATGCTATCTACGGCATGCACAACATGCCCGGCCGCCCGGCCGGCCAACTCGCAATGAAATCGGGTCCCATTATGGCGGGCGAGGACAACTTCTCGCTGACGATAGTGGGGCGAGGTGGGCACGCGTCGCAACCGCATCAGCATATTGATCCCCTCGTCATCAGCGCAGAGATTATTTTAGCGATGCAAAGTATTGTGGCTCGATCGATTGATCCTGCCGAGCAAGCCGTTGTTTCGGTGACCGAGATAGAGGCGGATGGCACGGTCAATGTGGTACCCAGCACTGTCACGATTAAGGGGGATTGTCGAAGTTTTAAACGCAGCGTGAGCGAGACGATAGAGCGTCGCATGAGCGAGCTTGCGGAGGGTATTTGCCACGCTCATGGTGCGGAACTGCGTTTTTCTTACCAGCGTGTCTTTGCGGCGACGACAAACCACTCCTCGAAGACGAAACATACGCTCGCCGCGGCTCAGGCCACGAATCCCGCTGAGCTCATTGAATACCCTTGCGACGCCATGACGGCTTCCGATGACTTTGCCCACATGCTACTTGAGAAAGAGGGGGCCTATGTCTTTATTGGCAATGGCTCCGATAGTGTAGGGGGGTGCGCACTGCACAATCCCCATTACGACTTTAATGATGAGATATTGGTCACCGGTGTGCGCTTTTGGATTAATCTGGTTCAGCAGCAGCTTCCTTCTTGAGTGATCTTTAGTGACAACGCCTTATTGCTACACGCAGCACCTTCACAACGCTCAGCAGAGTAATGCGCTTGGGGCGATGGTGGATGCGCTGTTCTCGGCGGGTGACTGCGCCACGGCGTATTCCAAGATCTGTCAGTGGGACGCTTACCAACCGACGCCCCTAATCAGTATGACCGATATCGCGGCAGCAGCAGGCATTAACAAGCTTTACTATAAAGATGAATCAAGTCGCTTCGGTTTAGGGTCTTTCAAGGCGTTGGGAGGGTCTTACGCGATAGATTGTCTGTCGCAAGATCAATCAAACCATGCACTCGTTGTTTGTACCGCAACCGATGGGAATCATGGCCGCTCCGTCGCATGGGGTGCGAGTTTATGCGGCGCAAAGTGCCATATTTTCATTCATGCCAACGTCAGTGAGGGGCGCGCTGATGCGATGGCGGCATTGGGCGCTGTCATTCATCGTGTTGAAGGTAATTACGATGATGCTATCGCTGCTTGTAATGAGGCGTCAGCCCAGCACGGTTGGCAGATTGTGTCAGACACCTCATGGGAGGGTTATCGCGATATCCCCAAGATGATTATGGCGGGTTACTCGGTGATGACCTTTGAGATGATGGAGCAGCTCGGCGATGAGATACCGAGCCATGTCATTCTTCAGGCGGGATGCGGGGCGATGGCGGGCGCATTGATTGCCTCGATGTGGCATCACTGGGGGTCGCGGCTGCCGATGATTATTATGGTTGAGTCTGATCGGTCCGACTGTGTCTATCAAAGCCTGAAGCGAGACGAGATTCATTTGGTCAATATTGTCGAAGAAACCATGATGGCGGGGCTCTCATGTGGCGAGGTATCGTTACTTGCATGGCCGCTCATTCAACAGGGTGCCTCACACGTTGTCACCATTGATGACGGGGGGGTCGCTCCGATGGTGCGCTGGCTGGCTAGCCCCACAGACGACAACAGGCCGAGCGTTATCGGTGGCGAGTGCTCGGCCTCTGGTTTGATCGCTTTGTTGGCGATCCGGCAGGATGCAGCGCTCGCCCATGACATAGGTATCGATAGCGAGTCGCGCGTGTTGGTGATCGGGACCGAGGGCAATACCGACGATGAGCTGTATGAAAAAATCATCACAGGCGCGCTATGAAGACGGTTCCTTACGAGCTTATCCCTGCTGATGATCTCATCCGCCTTGGCATGATTGTGCTGCAGTCGGATGTCACGATCGAAGATGAATTTAGACTGTATTTTGCGGATGCGAAGGTGAGTCTGCTCGTAAATCGTATTCCTTTTGCAAATGAAGTCACCGCTGAAACACTGGGGGATATGGCGCAGTACCTCAAACAAGCTGCGGCGCTATTTCCGTTAACGCACTCGTTTGATGCGATAGGGTATGCCTGCACCTCGGGTGCCATGCAGATCGGTGCTGCACGTGTGAGTGAGCTCATTAAAAGCGAGCGACCCTGTGCGTATGTCAGTAATCCAATGCAAGCTGCCCTGCTGGCGTTTGAGCAACTCGGCGCAAGCAATATTGGTTACATAGGCCCCTACTCGAAGCCAGTGTGTCAGACCATGATTAATCACATTGAGGCGAGTGGATTTACGGTATCGCATGCGCTGAGCTTTGATGAGGAGCATGACCAATCTGTGGGGCGTATCTCGCCCGAGTCGATCTACCAGGCAGCGATGGCGCTCGCGGCCGAGGCCGAGGCCGGGCAGTCAGTCGACGCAATTTTTATCGCTTGCACCAACATGAAGTGCGCCAGGGTATTGGATAAAATCACCGCCGAGACGGGGATCACGGCACTGTCGAGTAATAAAGCGCTCGCCTGGGATTTAGCGCGATCATCGGGAATTCCTTTCTCGTTATAGCGATTATTGGGAGTGGGTATGCCAAAGGTGCCTTCTAGAGGTTTTAGCGGTAGTGAATTTGCGGCGCGGCTCAGGGCGATTCAGGCTCAGATGGAGACGCAAAGCCTTGGCGCGCTGTTGCTCACCACTGAGAGCGATATTTTTTATTTCAGTGGCTTTCTGAGCCAATTCTGGCAAAGCCCAACGCGTCCCTGGTTCGTGGTGATTCCCGCCTCAGGGCTGCCTATTGGCGTTATTCCTGAAATCGGAGTGAATGCCATGACGAGCGAGTTTATGACCGATATCCGAAGCTGGCCGTCTCCCCATGCTACCGACGACGGTGTCAGTCTATTGGCGGAAACAGTGCTGGAGGTGTTGGCTCAGTCTCAGTCGTGCACGTTGGGAATTAACAAGGGGCGCGAGACCCATATCCGTATGCCGCTGAATGATGTTGAGTCTCTGATGGCTCGACTCAGGAGCGGCATGCCTGATTTAGCGGTGCTGGATGCGACGCCCGCTATTCAAGCCGTGCGGATGCTGAAGTCTGAGGCGGAAATTGACAAAATTCGTTATGTCGCCCAGTGCGTATCAGACGTCTTTGAGCGCTTATTCACGTTTGCTGAGGTCGGTATGAGTGATGCTGACCTATTTAGACGTTTTACAATCGAGTGCCTACATGCCGGTGTCGATACCGTGTCTTACTTAGTGGGTGGCGCGGGACAGCAGGGCTATGACGATATTATTTCGCCCCCTTCAGGGCGTCGCCTGAGCGCAGAGGATGTGTTGATCTTCGATACGGGCTGCACTTTCGACGGTTATTTTTGCGATTTTGATCGCAATTATGGGTTTGGCGGGGTGAATGATTTGGCCAAGAAGGCGCATGACTCGGTCTGGCAGGCCACTGAAGCCGGGCTCAAGGCGGCAGTGCCGGGTAATACGTGTGCTCAGGTCTTTAGCGCTATGCATGAGGTCCTACTGAACGCCGGCGCAATGGGCGAAACCGTGGGACGTTACGGCCATGGACTTGGAATTCAGTTGACAGAGCCGCCCTCGTTGACGCCGTGGGAAAATACTATTTTGCGTGAGGGCATGGTCATGACCCTGGAGCCAGGCATGGTCTACGCACCGGGCAAGATGATGGTGCACGAAGAAAACGTTGTGATTCGTGCCGAGGGGCCCGAGCTGCTATCACGCCGAGCACCGCCTGAATTGCCGGTCAAGTGGTGATGGCGGACCATCCGGCAGCGTCCGCGCCGGCAAAAGTGCTACCGAAGCATGCCCGGGTCGTGATTATCGGTGGCGGCATTTTAGGTTGTTCGGTTGCTTACCATCTCGGCAAGTTGGGTTGGCGCGATATTGTCTTGCTGGAGCAGGGGCAGCTCACCTGCGGCACAACGTGGCACGCGGCCGGTCTGGTGGGGCAGCTTCATGGTAGCCATGCCAGCACAGAATTTGCGAAATACACCGTGGAGCTGCTCAAGACCATCGAGGCCGAGACGGGTCAGGATCCGGGCTATCGTGAATCGGGTTCTATTTCTATCGCGACGAATCCGGAACGCTTGGCTGAGCTGAAAAGAAAAGCGGACTTTGCCTCGCTCTTTGGTATCGAGGCGCATTATTTATCGTCTTCAGAAATCGAACGCTACTGGCCCCTAATGAATCCAGAAGGGGTCTTGGGCGGCATCTTGATGCCCAGAGACGGATCCGCTAATCCCATCGACCTGACGATGGCGTTGGCGAGAGGTGCGCGTCAGTATCAGGCGCAGTTACTGGAGGGGGTTCAGGTTCAGCAGGTGCTGGTCGAGGGCGAACGGGCAGTAGGGGTTGTCACGGACCACGGCACGATCACAGCGGAATCAGTCGTCAACTGTGGCGGCATGTGGGCGCGAGCGCTCGGACAGCAGCATGACGTGGGTGTTCCGCTGCACGCCTGTGAGCACTATTACCTGGTGACGGAGCCCATCGATGCCTTGCCGCGTGATTTGCCGGTACTGCGGTCCTACTGCGACGGCACGTATTTTAAAGAGGACGCCGGTAAGCTGTTATTTGGATTTGCCCACCATCACGCCAAGCCTTGGGCGACCGCCGGCATTCCCGACCCCTTTGCTTTCGAATCGCTGCCTTTTGTTGAAGACGATGTCATGGACGTGATCGAGATGGCGATGAAGCGAGTGCCGCTGCTTGAGGAAGTCGGTATTCGCACCTTTTTCAATGGGCCCGAGAGTTATTCTTACGATGGCCGGTTTACCCTGGGTACTGCGCCCAATCTATGCAATTATTTTATTCTCGCGGGTCTGAATTCCACCGGAATCCAGACCGGACCCGGTGCGGGAAGGGCTCTGGCTGAATGGATCGTCAACGGATATCCAACCCTCGACCTCAGTGGGATGGACCCGGCCAGGTGCGAGGCATTTCAAGCGCGGGACCCATATTTGCAAGCGCGATGCCCAGAAACCTTAGTGCAAACCTACGCGATGCATTGGCCGAATTACCAGCGTGAAACAGCTAGAAATATCAGACGATCGCCGTTTCACCATCGGTTGAGAGAGCAGGGCGCTTGCTTTACCGAAGCGCAGGGATGGGAGCGTCCAGGCTGGTATGCCCCCGAGGGTGTAGAGCCTGCCTATGCGTATAGCTTTGGTCGCCAAAACTGGTTTGAGTATGCCCTCGATGAGCAGCGCGCTGCGCGCGAACGTGTGGCAATTGTCGACTATTCGATGCTGGGCAAGATCAGTGTCGAAGGGTCGGGCGCCGAGGCCTTTTTACAGCGAGTGTGCACAAATGACATGGCGATGGCGTATGGCCGCCTTGCCTACTCGCTGTTACTCAATGAGCGAGGCGGCATTGAAAGCGACGTGACCGTCGCGCGTTACGCCGATGATCGCTACATGGTGATGAGCTCGATCGCGCGCACCCGAAGAGATTATTTATGGTTGGCGTCTCTCATTGAGCCTGAAGAACCGGTCAGGCTGCGCGATGAGACAGCATCGTTCGGTGTACTTGGCATCATGGGTCCGCAAAGCCGGGCGCTTATGGCGGCGGTCACTGAGCTTGATGTCACACCTGAGGCCTTTCCTTTCAATACCTTCAGGGAATGCCATATTGGTCATGCTCGGGTCACGGCGCAGCGCTTGTCTTACTCGGGTGAACTGGGTTGGGAGCTTTTCGTGACACCCGACTTTGCGGAACATGTTTTGGACGTCTTGCTGTCGGCAGGTGAGCAATTTGGCATCAAGTTGCTCGGGTCAGAGGCGCTCAATGCGCTGCGAATCGAAAAAGGATTTGTGCACTGGGGGCATGACCTGGCCTATACAGAATCGCCGCATCAAGTCGGGCTGGCGTTTATTTGTAAGATCGATAAGGTCCCTGCGTTCCTTGGCCGAGAGGCGTATTTGCAGCGCAAATTGGAAGCCAAGGGTCCGTATCTTTGCTCAGTGAAACTCAAAGCGTCGGCGCCATTAATGCATCACAATGAGCCAGTGCTCCGGGACGGCCAAGTGGTGGGTTATGTCACCTCTGGAGCGTTTTCTGCCCACTTTAACTGTGCGGTGGGTTTGTGCCTGATCGATTTTCCCGTCGACGCACACGGCAAAACCGTTCTTCCCGCAGGCCATTATGCCGTCATGATCGAGGGGGAATCGATCCCAGCCGAGGTGAGTGTGCGACCGTTTTACGATCCGCGTAATGAGCGAATGCTCTCCTAGCGAGTCGCGTGTTGTGATCACGCAAATAAAAAACAACAGCTCTGTGCTGTGGCGGGTGCGGCCAACGTCTGGGATGACGAGCAGTGATTTTGCTGCCCCTGAGTTTGCCGCATGCGTTACCCTCGTCGGAGACAGCAAAGGATGAGGGAAGACGTGATGCGCCGTTTTGTTGATTTATCGATTTATCTGGAAAACGACGTGCTGAGCGATCCGCCGGCGATGAAACCGAATATCGATTACATCCGGCACGATGTGGGTGCGGAACAAATGGCCTCCTTCTTTCCGGGTTTGGATAGCGCGGCGTTACCCGATGGTGAGGGCTGGGCCATCGAATTTGTTCAATTGTGTACGCACAATGGTACTCACCTCGATGCGCCTTATCATTTTCATCCCACCATGAACGAGCACTCTGGCGGTAAAGAGCGGGCTATCACCATCGATGAGGTGCCGCTGGAGTGGTGTTTTCAGTCGGGCGTGAAGCTTGATTTCCGTCACTTCGCCGACGGCTACGTGGTCACCGCGGCGGATATTGAGGCAGAGCTTGAGCGCATTGGTCATACGCTGTCACCACTGGAGATTGTGCTGGTGAATACCGCCGCGGGCGGTGCCTATGGTGATAGTGACTTTGTGAGCCGAGGGTGCGGTGTGGGTTACGAAGGCACGATGTCTCTTCTCGAACAGGGGATCCGCGTGACCGGCACCGACGCGTGGAGTTGGGACGCGCCGTTTGACCAAACAGCCGCCCGGTTTGCCGAAACCGGTGACGCGAGTCTCATCTGGGAAGGTCACAAGGCAGGTCGCCATATCGGCTATTGTCACCTCGAGAAGCTACACAACCTTGAGTCGCTTCCAGCCACTGGCTTCACCATCAGCTGCTTCCCTCATAAGATTCGCGGCGGATCGGCGGGTTGGACGCGCGCCGTGGCAATTATCGACGACGCATCAGACGGATAAGGCTTTCAGCGTGGCGTAAGCCCCCAGCGCTGCTTCCCTAGCGGTTTTATGATCAACGATGGGGCGAGGATAATTCTCCCCCAGCGACACGCCCGACTCAGCAAGCACCTCTGCCGAGGCCTCCCACGGTTTATGTAAAAATTTGTCGGGGAGTGACGCTAATTCAGGCACCCATTGGCGAGTGTAGGCGCCGGCCTTATCAAACTTCTCCCCCTGAGCGATCGGGTTGAAGATGCGAAAATAGGGCGAGGCGTCTGCGCCTGATCCGCTCACCCACTGCCAGCCACAGGCATTAGAGGCAAGATCAGCGTCGAGCAGGCAATCCCAGAACCACGATTCGCCGGCGCGCCAATGGAGCAATAAGTGCTTAGTGAGAAACGACGCTACCACCATGCGCACGCGGTTATGCATAAAGCCAGTGGCCCAGAGCTCCCTCATGCCAGCATCCACGATCGGGTAGCCCGTTTGTCCACGTTGCCATGCTGTGAGGCGCTGCTGATCAGTACCCCAGGGGAAGTAGGAGAACTTCGGGTTAAAGGCCTCATCCGGCATGGTGGGAAAGTGGAAGAGCAGGTGATAACAGAATTCTCGCCAGCCAATTTCGCTGAGAAACTTATCGGTTGCGCTACTCGCCTCTGGCTCAAAAACCTTGCTCGCTTGGGCAGCGTGCCAGACTTGTCGAGGGGAGATATTGCCGAAGCGAAGGTAGGGTGACAATCGAGACGTGCTGCGCGCTGAAGGGATGTCTCGGCCATCACCGTAGTCGACAACGTGATCAGCCAAGAACAGATCCAAGGCGGCGTGCGCGCCGTCCTCGCCGGGTGACCATAGATCTTCCCAGCCGTTGGCCCAGTTTGGCTGTGTGGGGAGTAGATTCCACGAGGAGAGCGTCTCGGAGTGAACGGGTGTCGGACAGGGGGTGAGTGTAGGGGTGCCTAAGGGCATCTGTGGATCTGGGCGGCGTAAACAGGCGCGCCAAAAAGGCGTAAAGACCTTAAAGGGTGTGCCCGCGCCCGTGGCCACCACCTCTGGCTCATGCAGTAGCGTACCGGGATACCGCTTTAACTCAACATCGTGTTGATTGAGGGCGTCACGCAGCGCGTGCTCCAGCTCGCCTGCCCACGGCTGATACTGGCGGCTGCAGTAGACTGCTGTGGCGTTCACCGACTGGCAGACCTCTTCCAAGACAGCGGCCGTATTGCCTGATCGTAGCGTTAACGTGACGCCTTGCTGGTTCAGTGCCGCCTCAAGTGCGATGAGGCTCTTGTAGAGCCACCATCGACTGGCACTCCCTAGCGACCACTCCTCACTGACCTTGTCATCCCAGATATAAAGCGCGACGACGGGGCCGCGCTCCGCAGCCGCTGCCAGCCCCGCTAGATCATGTAGGCGCAGATCATCCCGGAACCAATAAATAGCAATATCAGACATGTCGGTGCTCCGGGGTGCTTGGGTCTAGGTTAGCCGCGTAGTGGCTGAGAAGAGAGAAGGGGTGGTCATCAAATTTGCGCACACACAGCTCATCGGCCCGTGTTTGGCCTGCGTTCAAAATGACCAGTGGCTTGCCCTGCTGGACGGCATAACGACAAAATCGGAATCCTGAGTAGACCGAGAGCGAACTGCCGATGACCAGCAAGCCTTCTGCTTGATCAATCATCTGGTAGCAGGCTTGCACTCGGTCAACGGGAACGGTGCCGCCAAAGAATACGACATCAGGCATCAAAATACCCTCACAGGCGTCGCAATGAGGCGATCGAAAGTCATCAATAAAGGCGGCAGGGAGATCAGCGTCGCCATCGGGGAGTAGGGTCACAGAGGTTAACGCGGGCAAGGCATTGTGTTCCTCTAGCCAGTCCTGAACGCGGGCACGCGTTTCAATGTGTCCACACGAGAGGCACCGCACTCGATCTAATCGCCCATGGAGATCAATGACATGCTGCGCACCGGCTTGCTGATGAAGACGGTCGACGTTTTGGGTGATCAGTCCGCTCACGACCGCGGCGGTTTCCAGTGCCACTAAGTCATGATGTGTTTGATTCGGGCGCGCGCGATGAACTCGCGGCCAGCCCAGAATAGATCGTGCCCAATAGCGCTGTCTCTTGGTAGCCTGCTCTACGAACTCTTGATGCTGGATCGGCTGGCTGCCAAGCCAGCGGCCATGATGATCGCGATAGGTGGGTATTCCTGAGGCGCTGCTGATGCCAGCACCAGTCAAGCACGCCCAAGGGGCGTGCTTCTCAAGTAATACCTGTAAAGACTCAACCGTTTCGCTCATACAACGTATACGTCATAGTATTTTTCCGGATCTGCCGTGGCGGACCGACTAGCAAAAGGGAAGGATTGGCGATGCATATTTTGATAACGGGCGGTACGGGATTGATCGGCACGGCAACGCGCGAGCGACTGCTGGAGCAAGGTCATCGCGTGACGGTATTGACGCGCCGGCTTCGGACAGACGGCCCGCACCTCGCCTTTATCAAGCGGTTGTCGCAATGTGGGCAAGACGTGGATGTGGTCATTAACTTGGCTGGCGCGGGGCTTGCCGATCGGCGTTGGTCCCGGCGGTATAAACGCGAAATTACCAACAGCCGCGTTCAGCTGACCCAGCAGCTTGTAGAGTGGATGCACACCTTGGATGTCGCGCCGAAAAAACTGATCTCTGCCAGTGCGATCGGTTATTACGGCGCTAGCGAGACGCTGCAGTTCACTGAGTCGTCGGCTGGCGGTGTGGGGTTCTCTGCGGAATTGTGTCAGGCATGGGAGGAGGTAGCCAATACGGCGCAGGCGTTGGGAACTCAAGTGGTCATACTGCGATTGGGCGTTGTGTTTGCCCGCTCCGGGGGGGCATTGAAAAAAATGACGCAGTCTTTTCGATTCGGTGTCGAGTCGTGGTTGGGATCGGGCTCGCAGTGGCTGAGTTGGGTGCATTTAAGCGATGTGGTCCGGGCGATTGATCACGCGCTGACCGCTGATGCCCCCGCGCCGATTTATAATGTGGCCGCGCCC